>NZ_QUEV01000005.1:0-228263 GCF_003478225.1 Clostridium sp. AM54-37XD | reverse complement strand
TCGCAGGGATTATAACAACTTTCCTATGCGTCCATTAGGATGGAAATCTCCAAATCAGGTACTAAAGGATTATCTGGCATCTGTGTAACATATGTTTGACAAACCTACAATTTCTATCCTATTTCTATTACTTGTTGGCTTGTATGGAAAGGGAGGACATGGTATACTGTTTCTATTAATGCGTTATATATTATTACATACCAGGAGGTAAGAAAATGTTTGGATTTGATGAAATTACAAAAGTAGATCCTGAAGTTGCGGCAGCAATGACGGATGAATTGAACAGACAGAATAACAATCTGGAGCTGATCGCATCAGAGAATATCGTATCAAAGGCAGTTATGGCAGCCATGGGAAGCCATCTGACTAACAAATATGCAGAAGGTTATCCTGGAAAGAGATATTATGGCGGATGCCAGTATGTAGACGTAGTGGAAGATCTTGCCAGAGAGCGTGCAAAAGAATTATTTGGATGTGAATATGTAAATGTTCAGCCACATTCCGGAGCACAGGCCAATATGGCAGTATTTTTTGCTATTTTAAATCCTGGCGATACGTTTATGGGAATGAATCTGGATCATGGCGGACATCTGACACATGGATCACCTGTAAATATGTCCGGTAAATATTTTCACTGTGTACCTTATGGTGTAAATGATGATGGCTTTATAGATTATGACAAGGTTCTTGAGATCGCAAAGGAATGCAAGCCAAAGTTGATCGTAGCGGGTGCGTCTGCATATGCAAGAGCAATCGATTTCAAGAGATTCCGTGAGATTGCAGATGAGGTTGGTGCATATCTGATGGTAGATATGGCACATATCGCAGGTCTTGTAGCAGCAGGCCTTCATATGAGCCCGATTCCATATGCACATGTTACAACAACCACTACTCATAAGACACTTCGTGGACCTAGAGGTGGTATGATCATGTGCAGCAACGAGATCAATGAGAAATTCAACTTCAATAAGGCAGTATTCCCTGGTATCCAGGGCGGACCTCTGATGCATGTCATCGCAGGTAAGGCAGTATGTTTAAAGGAAGCATTACAGCCGGAATATAAGGAGTATCAGGCACAGGTTGTAAAGAATGCAGCAGCACTTGCATCCGCATTAATGGCAAGAGGCTTCAATATCGTATCAGGTGGTACAGATAACCACCTTATGCTGGTGGATCTTCAGAATCTGGACCGTACCGGTAAGGAAGTAGAGAAGCTTTTAGATGAGGTTCATATCACTGTAAATAAGAACACAGTACCAAATGATCCAAAATCTCCGTTTGTAACAAGCGGTATCCGTATCGGAACACCGGCGGTTACAACCAGAGGTGCAAATGAAGCTGATATGGAGACAATTGCTGAGGCGATCAAGGCAGCAGTGATTGATGATGACAAGGCAAAAGCAGAAGCACTTGTTAAGAGTATTGTAGAGAAGTATCCACTGTATGCATAAGGTTGTTATATGGAAGATTTATTTGACGAGAAGCTGTTAGAAGCGATACGGCTTGCAGAAGCATTGCAGGATGGACAGTCAGAAGAAAAAGAGTCAGAGGAAAAAGAACCTGAAGGAAAAAAGACAGAAGTAAAACAGGAAACCGAAAACAGCCGTCCGGTCAGCCGGACGGAAGAACCGGTTGCTGCTCCGGTTCCGCAGACTGGTGAGGAAGCAGTCGATCAGCTTATAAAAGAAATCGTGCAGGAAACACAGGAAGAGATCGCTGCCGAAGGTATCCAGACAGAGGATATAAGAAAAGAATTTTTCCAGAAGAAGGCAGAGAAAGCGAAACGGGAAAAGAAGAAGCTGGATCCGGAGCTGGAATCCAGACCGGTACATGCACCCAAAAAGCTGAAAGATCCATGGAGCCTCAGGAAAAAGGTCTGTGTGATCCTGCTTGTTGTGGTACTGGTTGTGACCGGGATCCCTGCCGGTATATTTGCCAGAATGTATATGAATGGAAAGAACCGGCTGGCAGAAAATGCGCAGGGAGAAAAGGTGAGTTTTCATACAGACGGATCTTCTTCAACGGCTATCACATATAAAGGGAAGAATTACGTTTATAATACAGATACCGTATCGATTCTGGTATTTGGCGTTGACAATTCCGAGTATGTGCCGAAGGAATCGGAAAAGAACGAAGAACCGAAGACAACAGAGGCGGCAACGGAGGAAACAAAGCCCAAAAAGTCAAAGAAGTCAAAGAAAACCTCAGAGGATACAGAAGCTACGACGGAAGCAGATCTCAGAGACAGAGATGATGCCCTGACCTATTCGGATGCAAATGGCTCTGAATATGTCCGGTATGGCGGAAGGATCGATCTGTGCTTCCTGGTGGTATTTGATCTTCGAAATGATAAGCTTCACGTTATTAATATAAATCGTGACAGTATGACAGATGTGGATATTAAAACCATAGAAGGAAAAACAGCACTTACAGACCGGATGCAGATCGGACTGGCGTATGGTTATGGGGATGGAGAGATCGTCAGTTGTGAGAATTTTACACATGCGGTATCCGGACTGATGTATAATCTTCCGATTAACGGTTATGTGGCCTTTGACATGGATGCAATGGCAGATATCAATGACGTCCTGAGCGGGGTAACATTGACAGCCAGAGATACGATCAGTGAGAATGTCTTTGAGAAGGATGTAGTCACCTTACAGGGCAATGACGCATACCGGTATCTGGAAAAGATGGATACGGTAACGGATGCAGTCGGTGAACATGGCAGGCGGATGGAACGTCAGAGTCAGTATCTGGCAGGCTGGCTGGAGCGGTTTGAACAGTGCTATTCCGATGATAAGGGAATCATAAAGAAGGTATACGAGGCAGCAAGTCCATATCTACAGACGAATCTGGACAGAGATGCCTGCCTGTATCTGTTCAGCAGAATGCGTGGAATGGATATAGCAGTTGCAGAGAAGGATATACAGGAGCTTCCGGGAACGTATGAACGCCCTGCTCATTTTGATGAGTATCAGGTGGATACGGGAAGTCTGGTAGAAGAGATGCTGGATATCTTCTATATTCCAACCAGTTAGTGTGACATATTATAAAATAAAAATAAAAAATATCCCAAATGCGGATTGAAGCGGCATGCAAAAAATGGTAAAATTCACTTAAATTTTGTTCGCGCGGAACTGCATTTGGGGTATTTTTTTATGTAATATCATAGGAGACAGGATGAAATGAAAAATATGCACAGAGGGGCAGTACAAATGTAGAGGCATCTTGTATAAAGTGTATAATACAGCGGGCATAACAGCAAGGAGGGCATTTTAGAAGCATGAGAGAACATGGAAAAAGAGTGGCAGCATGGTTCCTTACCGTTGTCATGGTCATCACGATGATCATGCCGTATGGCGGGGCAGGAATTCCATTTGCAGGTTGGGTGAAGGCAGCGGATCTGATCGATCTGTCCGGAAAGGATGGAGCACATAAGGTTACTGTTGTAGCAACGACGGAAACCGGTCTTGGTAATTATTATACCGGAGAGGCGATCGAAGCACCGGTTACGGTAAAGGTAGATGGGGAGGAAGTACCGTCGGACTGTTATGATGTGGTATACACAAATAACGTGAACGTGTCAACTGCAACCGAGCTTGCCGTGGCAACGATAACCGGTAAACCGGAAAAGGGTTATACAGGAAGCAATACGGCAAAATTCAAAATTCGTGTCACACCGATCAATAAAGCAAAGGTCAAATTTGCATCCGATATGACGCTTGTATCCGGCAAGTATTATGTTCCGTATGTAAAGAATCTGGCAAATTCTCCGACAGTCGAATCGGTTACCTGGAATGGAAAGGTTCTGGTAGCGGAGAAAGATTATTATGAGAATGTTACTCTTTCAGAGAATTATCTGGAGATTGGTTCTAAGGGAACAACAGTGATTAAGGGAATGAATAATTTCAGTGGTTCCAAAACCTATACCTGGTATCTGAAGGCTGCCAATATCCAGGATCAGATCATCACATTGAGCAACTCCAATTACAGCTATGATGGAAAGGAAAAGAAGCCGTCGGTTACGATCGCTGATGTGAACTCCTGGCTGGATGAGAATAATGATTATCAGTATCTGGAAGAAGGCGTGGATTATACACTTTCTTACAGCAACAATATAAATCCGGGAACCGCAACCGTGACGATCACAGGTAAGGATTGTTACACCGGAAGCACATCCCTGAACTATACGATCAGCAGTGGAAGTGCAGCCTTAAAGGATATATCACAGACGACCGTGAATGTAGCATCATGTACATATAATGGACAGGCACAGACACCGGCTGTCGCGGTAAAGGATGGAAGCACGACATTAAAGCATGGAACGGATTATACGGTATCCTATTCTGCAAATACAAATGCAGGAAATGGAACGGTTCTGATCAGTGGATGCGGCAAATATACAAATACAAAGTCCCTCACTTTTAAGATCAATCCAAGAGATATTTCAAAGGCGACTTTGACGGCAGAGCCTGCAACATATAAATATGGAGCAGAAGTATTTTCACCAAAGATCAGTGTTTATGACAGCAAACTGGGAACAACATTGACGAATAAAACCGATTATACAGTTGCAAGCTATGTAGCAAAGACAGCCGGTACGGTTTCAATCAGTGCGACAGGAAAAGGCAATTATACAGGAACCGTTACCGGTACATTGACCGTCAATCCTTTGGATGTGACGAATACAGCAAGGGTAACACTGAACCAGACATCCTTTGATCAGACCGGTGCAGAGATCAGACCGACAGTAACGTCGGTCACTTCAGATGGATATACACTGACCGAAGGAACGGATTATACGGTATCTTATAAAGATAATGTAGCAGCCGGCAATCTGGCAAAGGTAATTGTTACGTTCAAGGGAAACTATACAGGTTCCAAAACCGTGTACTTTACGATCACTTCTTCCCTGCCGGATCTGTCAGGGGCAGTGTGCAGTACAATTGCAGATCAGACCTATACCGGAGCACAGATCAAACCGGAGGTACAGTGACCTATGATGGCAAAACACTGACGAAGGACAGCGATTACACCGTTTCATATGGCACAAATGTCAACTGTGGTACAGGTACGGTTACGATCACCGGAAAGAACGGATACAGTGGAACGAAATCTGTAAATTTCAAGATCAGTGCAAGAGCGCTGGCAGATTGCTCGCTCAGTTATGATGAGAGCGTAAAATGGACAGGAAGTGCCGTAACTCCGAATATCCGTATCACATATGGTCAGAAGCTCTTAATAGAGGGTACGGATTATACCGTTGCTTATTCCAATAATATAAATGAGACAAGGGCAGCGACTGCTACAGTGACAGGAAAAGGTAATTTTACAGGAAGAAAAGTACTGACATATAAGATCACCAGAGATCGTACGGACGTCAATGCTTCAACGATTACAGTCGATGCGATCGCAGACCAGGAATACAATGCAGGACAGGGACTCCGACCTGCTGTTACAGTCAGAAATGGTGGTACGATCCTTACTCTGAATACAGATTATACGGTTACTTATACCAATAACTATACTGCAGGATCTACAGCAATAGTAACTATTACGGGAATCAATGATTATACAGGAACAAGAACAGTAACCTTTAATGTTGTTGCACTTGATCTGACAAATGCAAAGGTTGTTTTGGAAGCAGACAGTTATGAATATACAGGCATGCCACAGACTCCGGGTGTTACATCCTTTACAACTGTATCCGGAAAGACCTACACCAGTATGACGAATTTCACTGTGAATTATTCGAATAATACAAACTGCGGAACGGCAACGGTAACTATAAAAGGAAAAAATGCAAACTTTACAGGATATGCAGTGGGAACATTTACTGTTACAAAGAAATCGATCAACGGAGCGGTTTTCAGTAATATTACAGCATGTACATTTACAGGAAGTGAACAGAAGCCGACAGCAACCGTAAAGATTGGAACTACGACTTTAGCTGCCAATGCAGATTATGAATTATCCTATAAAAATAATATCAATGCCGGTACAGGAACGATTACAGCAACAGGAAAAGGTAACTATAGCGGAAGTTCAAAGACGACCTTCACGATCGCAGCCAGAGCTATTTCAAGCTGTAAGGCAGAATACAGCAAAGAGATGGTATATACCGGATCCGAGGTAAAGCCTTCTGTAAAACTGACCTATGGTTCCTATGAACTGAAGGCAGGAACGGATTACACTGTTTCCTATAGCAATAATATAAATGAAACAGACAGTGCATCGATCCGGATCACAGGAAATGGAAATTTCAGCGGTACACAGGCCTGTACATTTAAGATCACAAAGATTGTAACAAACATCAATGACAGTTCAATCAGCATAGCATCGATCGGAGATCAGGAGTATCAGGGAGGAGAAGCCATTATTCCGAAGCTCAGGATCACACGGGATGGAGTTACTCTGGTAGAAGGTGAGAGTTATACTGTAACAGTAACCAACAATAAGACGGTCGGTTCCACTGCAACCATTACGATCCAGGGCATCGGAGCATATACAGGTACAAGAACCCTGACATTTAAGATCGTGGCAGCAGATATTACAGGTGCAGAAGTAGCACTTGTACAGCGGTCATATGAATATACAGGTGCGGCATTTACACCGGCAGTTGTAAGCCTTACAACCACAGGTGGAAAGCGGATCACAAATCTGTCAGAATTCAGTGTTTCATATTCCGGCAATACCAATGTCGGAACGGCAACCGTTACTGTGACCGGAACCGGCAGTAATTATAAGGGAACCACAACCGGAACTTTTGCGATCACGCGGAAATCGCTGAATGATTCACTGGTAATGAATGTGGGTACAGTGACTTATACAGGATCAGCGTTAAGTCCGGATATTACAGTAACCTTTAACGGCAAAACGCTTACAAAGGGCAAGGATTATGCAGCTGCATTTACAAATAACATCAATGCCGGAACTGCAAAAGCAAAGATTACAGGTCTTGGCAATTATGATGGAACAGTTGAAAAGACCTTTACCATTCAGCCTTTTGATATAAATAATGGCGGTTTTATCATGGTTACAGGTTCTCCATATACCTATACAGGAGGAGAACTGAAACCGGGATGCACTGTTCTGATAAGTGGAAGATCACTGGCGGCTGCAAACTATGATGTGACATATTCCAACAATATCAATGTCGGAACTGCAACGATCACAGTTACAGGCAAAGGCAATTATAAGGGAACGATAACTGAAAAATTTACGATCCAGGCGAAGCCTCTGAAAGACACTTCTGTGACTTACGCAAATCTGATGGCATATACAGGAAAGCAGGTTTGTCCGGAAGTAAAGGTAATGGATGGAGCAGTTGAGCTGAAGAAAAATGTGGATTATGATGTCAGCTATCAGAACAATACAGAAGTGACAACATCTGCACGGATCCGGATCACAGGAAAAGAAAATTATACAGGAACAATAGACCGGTATTTCTCAATCCAGAAACAGGAGATCAATCTCAAGGAGGCAGAGATAACGGCCGAGAACCAGACTTATAACGGCAGGGAACAGAAGCCGGCTGTTACAGTAAAGGTATCCGGTAGAGTGATCGATCCATCCGAATACAGTGTGCTCTATTCTGAAAATATCAATGCCGGAACTGCAAGGATCACGGTAAATGGTCTTTCGGATTCCTTTAAAAATACAGGATATGGAACCTTTACGATCCTTCCAAAACAGATAGAGAAATGTACAGTGTCCTATACAAAGAGCGTATCCTATACAGGAAAGGCTGTCACACCTTCCGTTATTGTCAAGGATACAGCAAGAAATGCAGTGCTGAGCGCCGGTGCATCTGCAGACTATACGGTATCGTATCAGTCTAATATAGAGCCGACAACTAAGGCTGTGATACAGATTATAGGAAATGGAAATTACACCGGTACATTGACACAGTATTTTGCAATTGTAAAACAGACGACACCGGTTACAAAGACAGATCTGTCTGCGGCAGTTATAACGGTGGCAGATCAGACTTACACCGGAAAAGCGTTAACACCTGCAGTTACTGTTACATTAAAGGGTAAGGTGCTGAAGCTGAATACAGATTACACGGCAGCATATTCCAACAATACAAATGTTGGTACAGCGAAGGTTGTGATAACCGGAAAAGGCAATTATACAGGAAGTGCGTCAAAGACATTTGCAATTAAGGCAAAGACCACACCAAATGTGAAGAAGCCTGGTGTAACGAAAAAGATTACAGTAAGCAAGATCAAGACAACTTCTGCAAAGATCACATGGAAGAAGGTATCTGATGCAGATGGATATATGATCTACCAGAAGCAGGGCTCCGGCAAGAAGAAACTTATAAAAACGGTGGGTAAGAATGCATCTTCTTACAATGCGAAGAAGCTGAAAGCAGGAACCAAATACACTTATAGTGTATATGCTTATAAGAAGTCAGGAAACTCTAAGATAAAGGGCAAAGAGAAGAGTAAGGCCTTTGTAACGAAGCCGTCAAAGGTAAAATCAGTAAAGACGACAGCGAAATCAAAGGCATGTAAGATAAGCTGGAAGAAGGTAGCCGGTGCCAGTGGATATCAGGTATATATGGCAACCTCAAAGAAAGGCAAGTATAAGAAGATCGGCGATACAAAGAAGCTGAATCTGACAAAGAAGAGCCTGAAAAAAGGAAAGACATATTATTTCAAGGTCAGAGCATACAAGACTCTGAATAAGAAAAAAACATATGGTGCTTATTCCGTTAAAGTAAAAGCGAAGATCAAATAAGCCGAAAATAAAAAAACAGCCATTGATGAAAAGGAAGCCGGATCCATATACGGATCCGTTTCCGATGCATCGATGGCTGTTTGTTATGGGTGAAATTATAAATATTATTTTGGCTGCTGATATGGAAGACAGGTTAAATGAATTCTGTAAAAAATGTATCTGCCATATGTTCCAGAAATTCAATGACTGCATCATATGGAAAAATCTCAGCACGGGTGACGGAAGCTTCCGGGGCAGGTGACGGATTCTGAATAATGTACGTCTGCAGAGCTTTTGTGATCTGTGACGGATCCTCCGGCCGGCATTCTGTAATATGTACAAGCTCCGGCTGATAAGTGATTTGTTCCGGTATATATGGATGAAAGTCCTTTAGCAGACGTGGATTGATCCTATCATATTCTCCATAAAAGTACCGGTCAGAGAAAAATTCTGCCAGAGGAATCTTTTTTTCCGGTTGTGAGGAAATGTGAACATACAAAGGTTGTCTTGTATCAAAACAGGTATTCCCTGCGGTATTTTCTATAGTAAAATAGTCCGGCCAGAAATCAGTCACATAGTGGGTATCCAGATGCAGATGTGCCAGGATGCCATAGTCAGCCGGTGACAATATCGCATCATCCGGGTAGAGAGCACGGATATAATCAAGATCCGGATATTTAGTGATCAGATTCTTCTGCCATGCCGGACGGAAATGCGTTCTTTCTTTATTATCCGTGATATCCGGCAGGATACAGCCGAGGAGAAACTGTTCCGGGTCGGCCTTTATTGCCAACAGACGGGAATCGGCTGCGGAAGTTACACCTGTATTTATTTTATTGATTATCATTTCACCCTCGATCAGATGCATCAGAAAACCGGGCATGTGACATAAACCTCCTGTAGATCATAAGTTAAAAAAATAATAGTGAGTTTCCATGGGGATGTCAAGCCGGAGAAAAGAATATTGACGGATGCCGAAAAAGAATATAAAGTTAGCGTTAGAAATAAAGTATCGAAAAGAAAGAGGAGGTACTTATGGGAACAAAGATCTGTCCGATATGTGATGGAAAAGTAAACAGTATTAATTTTTGTAAAACCTGTAAACGGTTTGTAACACCGATAGAAACCAGCCACAGCTTTTATCTGAACGAAAGACGAGAGCCTGAAGATTATCAGAGAGAGTATCAATATAGTGGGGATGTATCGGACTACAGTGCGGATAAACCTGAAGTTGAGGATGAAGTAACGGATTGCCATGATGAGTTTGAAACCGAGCTTCCGAAATGGGCGAATCGGACTCCGACATCGGCAAACCCTATGCCGAATCTGGATACGACCTATACGACAAAGAAAAAGAAATCGAAGAAAGCAGAGAGTGTGATCTCTGGCCTGCTTTTTCTGGCTGCGATTGGAGTATGCTTCCGGATGAGCAGCTTGTGGGATGCATGGCAGCAGTACCGGGATAAGCAGAAGATGCAGGAATCTCTGGATGAATTACATGAGATGCTGGATGAACAGGATGAGAAAAACTATGTAGATGAGAACGGATACAGCTACCGCTATATCTATCAGCCGGGAGAAACCACGGATTATGGCACAGACAGTCTGGTTGGCTTATCAGCCGATGAAGTGTATGACCGGGGAGAAGCCTGTGATGGTGTGGCTCATTATGAGGGCGTCACCAGTGATGAGCTGGAGGCTGCTTTTTTACAGAATGCAGAGGAAGATGACATTTTATTTGAAGATACAAGTACAGGGACTGCCGGGAATCTGAGTTTGTATGAATACTCGTATCAAAACGGAGATACATTTACATACTATAATAAAGAAAAGTATATTTCAGATGACGAATATGGCATTGATGTGAGCATAAACAGTGATCTGAATACACAGGCGATCCACTCTGTCCGAATATGGCAGTATCCGCCGGATGTCGATGATGGTTTCTGTCTGGATCAGATCTATGAAGATCTGGTAATGGCACTTGAGGATGAAACGCTTCAGGGCGACAGTCTGGAACGGACAACAGAGATGATTTGCGCCTATCAGGAAAAGGAGTATTCTGCGGATGATCCCAGTGCAAATTATACAGACCTTCAGATCGGAAAATGGAGCCTGACGATCAGCAGAGGAGAAACCTCTCTTGGTATTGCGATGGACTATCTGGGTGAATAGAAAGGTTAAATCTTCATGAACAAAAGCAGTACCATCTTGAAAGCCGGGAAAAACGTGGTTATAATGGATGCGGAATTGCCGGAAATATATACAAAAGAAGAATACAGCAGGCAGGCTGTATAAAAAGGAGGTTCTGATTGGACAACAATTTACCTGATAACAGTAATAACAACAATAATAACAATAATAATGGAAATAAGGGAAGAAACAATCGCTCGATCATGGTGATCCTGGTTATTTCCATTTTACTGACATTTTTATTCTGGCGCGTATTTGACCGGGTGTCATCCGGCAGGGAAGAGGAAGTCACATATGGTCAGTTTATCGAGATGTTAGATAAGGGCGAGGTTGGTTCCGTAAAGATCTATGGAAGCAAGATCGTATTTGAAAATAATGCCGATGATAAGGTGATCAGTAAGACAAAATATACTGCAACCAGAATATCGGATGACAGTCTGGCAGAGAAGCTTCGTCAGGCAAAGACGAAATATGGAACAGAATATGAAGGCATTGATGAGAGCGGAAGTGCCATGGTTGGCACGATCATTTCTTACATTGTAATGATCGTTGCATTCTATCTGTTGTTGTCGATGATCATGAAGCGAAGCGGCGGTGTAGGTAGAGCAAATGCGAAGATTTACGTTGAGAAGAAAACAGGTGTTACCTTTGCGGATGTTGCCGGAGAGGAAGAGGCTAAGGAATCTCTGACAGAGATGGTCGATTTCCTGCACAATCCAAAGAAATATCTGGATATCGGAGCGAAGCTGCCAAAGGGGGCACTGCTTGTCGGTCCTCCGGGAACCGGTAAGACCCTGCTTGCAAAAGCAGTGGCAGGTGAAGCAAATGTACCATTCTTTTCTATGTCCGGGTCCAGCTTTGTAGAGATGTATGTCGGAGTGGGTGCTTCCCGTGTCAGAGATCTGTTCAAACAGGCGACACAGATGGCACCATGTATTATATTTATTGATGAGATCGATGCAATTGGAAGAAGCAGAGATTCCAGGCATGGCGGAGATTCCGAACGGGAGCAGACCCTGAATCAGCTTCTTGCAGAGATGGATGGCTTTGATACATCAAAGGGTATTGTGATCCTTGCAGCAACGAATCGTCCTGAGGTGCTTGATAAGGCACTTCTTCGTCCGGGACGATTTGACCGCAGAGTTATCGTAGAGAAGCCGGATCTGAAGGGAAGAATCGATACACTGAAGGTTCATTCCAAGAATGTCAAGATGGATGAAACGGTTGATCTTCATGAACTGGCACTTGCAACTTCAGGTGCGGTTGGTGCGGATCTTGCAAATATCATAAATGAGGGAGCGCTGGCAGCCGTCAGAGATGGCAGAAGTCTGGTTTCCCAACAGGATCTGATCGGTGCGGTAGAGGTTGTATTTACCGGCAAAGAGAAAAAGGATCGTCTGCTCAGCAAAGAAGAAAAACAGATCGTTGCTTATCATGAAGTCGGACATGCATTACTCGCTGCAATTCAGAAACACACGGAGCCAATCCAGAGGATTACGATCGTTCCAAGAACCATGGGTTCTCTGGGCTACGTATGGCAGGTTCCGGAAGAAGAAAAATATCTGGAATCCAAGAAAGAACTGGAAGCAGAGCTTATAACCCTGCTCGGCGGACGTGCAGCAGAAGAATTGAAATTTGACTCTGTAACGACAGGAGCATCAAATGATATCGAGAAGGCGACCAAGACTGCCAGGGCTATGATAACCATGTATGGTATGTCAGATAAATTCGGCATGGTGCAGCTTGAATCAATAGAAGGACAGTATCTGGACAGAAATCTTGCCCTTCAGTGTTCCGATGAGACTGCAACCAAGATCGATAAGGAGATCCGTGATATGCTGCGAGATTCCTATAATAAAGCAAAGAAACTTTTGTCTGCCCATATGGCAGCCCTGGATTCTATCGCCAGCTTCCTTATAGAACATGAAACGATCACCGGCAAAGAATTCATGTCAATTCTTGCTCAGGTGGAACCACAGAGATAGGTGCAATACCGCACATGGACGGTTATATCATACAACTATTATTCCGCAAGACGCTTGCGCTCTATTTCCACGCAGCGGTGCTAAGTTCTCCGCCTGTGGCGGTTCACTAAGAACCGGCGTGGAAAAAGGCTTGCTACATAACAGTGTGTAATATAACCATCCATGTGCGGTATTTTTGATATCCCATAAAAACATATACCACCGCATAGTTGCAATATTTTGTGGTAGTTTTAAAAATGCCGTTTTTGGCGTGGCATGTAATACACTGTTATGAGGCAAGCCTTTCCGAGCGTCGGTACTTAAGTTGCGTATTTTGCAACTTTATGTACCGTTACGTCGAGAAATAGAGCGCAAGCGTCTTGCGGAATAATAGTTGTATTACATGCCACGCCAAAAACGGCATTACTAAAATTAAAATTGAAGCTGGTCGAGGTTTTTGCCGTAGGCCGGGAGGAAGTCAGACAGAAAGCGTTCAACCTCCGGAAGGTCGGCAGCCAGCTTGTCGACAGCGATCTTTGTGGATTCGTAGGCGCTGGAGAATTCCGGATTGCCGACAGAGGTTTCTTCCATACATTTGATAAGAGCAGATAGTTTATCTGCCGCTTTTACAAGCTTCCAGATATATTCATCTCCGGACTGGCGGAAGAAGAGTGGTTCATACTGTGGTTTCATTTCATCCGGCAGTTTGTTTAACAGCTTGTAGCAGGCTGTTTTCTCGATCATTTTAAAGGATTCCTTGATAGCATCGTTATAATACTTGACCGGTGTCGGCATATCACCGGTTATGATCTCTGAAGCGTCATGGTATAGTCCGATCAGAGCAGCCCGCTCCGCATTCAGATCCTTTTCATAATAGGTATTGCCGATCACGGCAAGTGCATGAGCGATAATGCTGACTTCCAGACTGTGCTCACACAGATTTTCTTCTCTGGTATTCCGCATCAACGCCCAGCGGTCGATGTATTTCATTCTCGAAATCATAGCAAAAAAATTATATTCCATCTTTATCTCCTTATTAAATAATTGTGAATATATCTGCAAAAAAATAAGAAAGTAAATTATATTTGGACAGTTTGACTTACCAAAACAGGGGCATTTGAGTCCGCCGGTACTCACATTTCGTACTTAGTGAGTGCTTGCACGAGCTTAGAACGAAAGCGCACCCCTGTGGTGTGATGGTGCATTAGCAGCATCTTAGTACCGCTGCAGGAGTAACTGAGACCTTAGCGAGGCTTAGCCGAGGTTAGTTCGAAGTTACACAGAGTGGAAACGAGTGGGAACGTCCCCTGGTTGGTAAGGTCAAAAGTGTCCAAATATATTATGCCATTTCCATCTTTTGCAGATATATTCACAGGTTAGCTCACTCCTTGTGGAAAAATCCGTACACCGCTTCGGCGGCATTCCGGTTCATGGATGGCGCCTGCATCAGTTCTTCGATGGATGCCTCTCGGATCCTTGAAATATCCTTGAAGTACCCCATCAGATCCTTTCGTCTGGCAGGACCGATGCCCGGTATATCCTCAAGGATAGAATGTACCTGAGATTTGCTCCTGAGGCTTCTGTGATATTCGATGGCAAAACGGTGGGCTTCGTCCTGCAAACGGGTAACCATGTCAAATGCCTGTGTATTCTTTGGAAATTCCACTTCTTTATTGTTATAATACAGTCCTCTGGTCCGGTGGTAGTCATCCTTTACCATACCGCAGACCGGAATATTCAGATGCAGTTCGTCAAGAACCTCCAGGGCAATGTTGACCTGTCCCTTACCACCATCCATCATAAGGATGTCAGGATAGACCTTAAAACGTTCATCGGTAAATCGTCTTGTCAGAACCTCGCGCATACTGGCGTAGTCATCCGGTCCGTCGATCGTTCTTAATTTGAATTTGCGGTATTCATTGGGTCTGGCTTTTCCATTTTCAAAGACCACCATCGAAGCAACCGAATGGTAGCCGCTGATGTGCGAGATATCGAAGGCTTCCAGCCGTTTGGCAGATGGGACACCGATCAGTTCTGCCAGTTCCTTTGCAGCACCTTCTGTTCGAGCCTGCTCCCGTTTCAGCTTTTCAGTATCCTGTGTCAGAACAAGAAAAGCATTGTCACGCGCAAGCTTTAACAGCTTAGCTTTGTCACCTTTTTGAGGTGTGAGGATGTGTACCAGATTTCCCCGTCGTTCGCTTAAGTATTGTTCGATCAGCTCCTGCTCATTTACTTCATGCTCCAGAATGATCTCCTTAGGGAGAAATGGAGTAGAAGCGTAATACTGTTTTAAAAATGCAGCCATAATATCTCCATAAGATTCCGACTGCACACCGGTCATATGAAAATGTTCTCTGCCGATCATCTTGCCGTTTCGGATGAAAAAGACCGAGATAACGCCTTCGTTCATGTTGTTGGTAGCCATCGCGATCACGTCACGGTCATCGGTTGTTGTGTTGTCAACACGCTGCTTTGATGCGATGTGCTTGATGCTTTCGATCAGATCACGAACCTCTGCCGCCTGTTCAAATTCCATATCGGCTGCCAACTGTTTCATCTTTTCTTCCAGTTCTTTTACCGTCTGCTGGTGATGCCCGGTCAGAAAATGGATTGCCTGTCCCACCTGTCTGCTGTAGTCCTCTTTTGAGATGTAACCCTGACAGGGAGCCTTGCACTGTCCGATGTGGTAATACAGACATGGACGATCCAGCCCTGTTTCCTGTGGCAGCTTTTTGTTGCAGCTTCGCAGATGATATAGTTTTTTTAACAGATCAATGGTATCCTTGACAGCACCTGCATTCGTATAAGGACCAAAATATCTGGCGTGATCCCGGTGCATCTGATGCGAGAACAGAATACGAGGGAAATCCTCGTTGACTGTGATCTTGATGTATGGATAGCTTTTGTCATCCGTAAGCATTGTATTGTAGTGCGGACGGTGTTCTTTGATCAGATTACATTCCAGCACCAGTGCTTCAATTTCAGATTCGCAGATGATATATTCAAACCACGCGATGTGGCCGACCATTTTTTCGATTTTAGGTGAGCGTTTATATCCTGACTGAAAATACTGGTGTACCCGGTTATACAGATCAATGGCTTTGCCGACATAGATGATTTCATCGGTCTTGTTATGCATCAGATAGACACCCGGTGTATGAGGCAGTTTTTTTAATTCTTCTTCAAAATTAAACATACTTTGAATTCATATCCTTTCCGCTGCGTATTCTAAAAACAGCAGATTCACACATAAAAATCAGTATAACATAAGATTCAGAAAACAGGTGGCTTTTTTCCTGAAAAAATAAATTGATGAATTGACGATAAATAGGTTGTAGAATATAATGAAACAAGAACTGAAACTAGGGAAAACAGGAGGAGAAGATGGTTTATAGTATAACAGTATCCAAACTCATAGAGAAAATGAATCTGAAGAATTATACACCGGAGATCGATACCGATAAGGTGCTGATCCAGGATCCGGGTATGAACCGCCCGGCGGTACAGTTTGGAGGATTCTTTGAACATTTTGATGCAGGACGTATCCAGATATGCGGAAATGTAGAACATGCCTATATTGCGGCGATGCATACAGAGGAAGAAAATATCAAGATCATAAATGAATTTTTCTCATATAAGCCGCCGTGTCTGATATTCTGCAGAGATCTGGAACCATATGAATTTATTATAGAAGCAGGAAAGAAACACGGAGTGCCTGTCCTCACATCAAGTGCTGTTACATCTGCATTTGTTCATGAGGTAGATCGTTGGCTCCATGTAGAACTGGCACCAAGAATATCCGTACATGCTGTACTGGTCGATGTATACGGCGAAGGTGTTCTGATCATGGGTGAGAGTGGTATCGGTAAATCGGAGGCTGCTCTGGAGCTGATCAAGAGAGGCCACCGTCTGGTTGCAGATGATGTGGTTGAGATCAAGAAGGTCAGTGATGCGACGCTGGTTGGACGAGCACCGGATATTACCAGACATTTTATCGAGCTGCGTGGTATTGGAATCATTGACGTAAAATCACTGTTTGGTGTAGAATGTGTAAAGCTGGATCAGAACATCGATCTGGTCATCAATCTGGAAGAGTGGAGCAAGGATACGGAGTATGACCGTCTGGGACTGGAAGACCAGTATACGGAATTCCTTGGAAATAAAGTCGTAAGTCATAATATTCCGATCCGTCCGGGCAGAAATATCGCGATCATTGTTGAATCTGCAGCGGTTAACCATAGACAGAAGAAGATGGGATATAATGCGGCACAGGAATTATATAACAGAGTGACGCAGAATATTATGAAGGGCAATGCAAATAAGGAGGAGCAGTAGAAAAATGGCAAACTATGTATTTGGAGTAGATATTGGAGGAACAACCGTAAAAATCGGTCTGTTTACAACACAGGGTGAGATGGTTGAGAAATGGGAGATCACAACAAGAACAGATGAAGGCGGAAAATATATCTTAAGCGATATCGCAGCATCTGTTGAAGATAAACTGGCAGAGAAAAGGATCGAGAAGTCTGATGTAGCAGGTGTTGGAATGGGTGTTCCGGGTCCTGTAAAGGCAGACGGCACGGTTATCAAATGTGTAAACCTTGGATGGGGAATCTTCAATGTAGAAGAAGAACTCAGCAAATTATTAGACCTTCCTGTAAAAGCCGGAAATGATGCAAACATGGCAGCGCTCGGTGAGATGTGGCAGGGCGGCGGAAAAGGCCATAAG
The DNA here is from genome assembly GCF_003478225.1 of Clostridium sp. AM54-37XD. Lineage (NCBI taxonomy): Bacteria > Bacillati > Bacillota > Clostridia > Eubacteriales > Clostridiaceae > Clostridium > Clostridium sp. AM54-37XD. Next base: position 210,647 of record NZ_QUEV01000005.1, on the reverse strand, counting down.
GATATCGTAATGGTAACACTTGGAACCGGTGTCGGCGGCGGTATTATTTTAAATGGAAAGATGCTCGCGGGAACCAACGGTGCAGGCGGTGAGATCGGACATATTTGCGTAAATGACGACGAGACAGAAGTATGCGGATGTGGTAACAAGGGCTGTCTGGAACAGTATACATCAGCAACCGGTATCGTTCGTATGGCAAAGATCATTTTAAATACAACAGACAAGCCATCCAAGCTTCGTCAGATCCAGTACATTTCAGCAAAAGAGATCTTTGATGCAGCAAAAGAAGGTGATGAGCTTGCAGCAACACTGGTAGAAAATCATGGAAAGGTTCTTGGAAAAGCACTTGCCCAGATCGCATGTGTAGTAGATCCTGAAATCTTCGTAATCGGTGGTGGCGTATCCAGAGCAGGAGATATCCTGATCGATACAACTGCAAAATATTTTGCACAATATGCATTTCATGCATGCAGACAGACCAAGTTTGCACTTGCTACACTTGGTAACGATGCGGGTATGTATGGTGGTGCGTGCAGTATACTGAATCAGTAAAAGTATTAAGTAAACTATGTGTAAATTACATAAATCGGGTTGAAACGCCCTGAAAATTCTATACATTTTTAATATTGAATTCTAAAAGCCTTTAATGTATGATATTGTGTGGTAGTGTTTGAGATTTTGAGAAATCAACTGGAACAGCATGCAAAACCTTATGTTAAAGGCTTTGTTTTGTCTATCAGGTTTATAAGATTCTTGAGAATCCGGAATAAAAACAGGTCAGGAGTTTAAAATTATATGACATCGTTTTATGAGAGCGCAGCAGCGATCACAGGAGAAAACAGAATAAAAACAAAAGAACCTTTGAACCGATATACAACCTTCCGGATCGGTGGAAAAGCAGATTTTATTGCTGAACCGGAGAAACCGGAGCAGATCGCAGAGCTTGCAGACCTCTGTAAAAAGGAAAAAGTTCCGTTTTTTATTATGGGAAATGGAAGCAACTTACTGGTATCAGATGATGGCTATCATGGAATGATCATTCATATAGCAGATGGAATGTCTAGGATCACGGTGGAAGGAACAAGGATCACTGCGCAGGCAGGTGCATCCCTGATTAAAACTGCGGTAACAGCAAAACAGCACGGACTGACCGGAATGGAATTTGCATCTGGTATACCGGGTAGCGTTGGTGGTGCTGTTTATATGAATGCAGGAGCATATGGCGGAGAGATGAAGCATATTATCACATCTGTAAAGGTGCTGGATCAGGATGGACAGATCTATGAGATCGCGGGTGCAGATATGGAATTCGGCTACCGCCACAGTAAGGCAGAACAGGATGGCCTGGTTGTGCTGGAAGCTGTAATTGAACTTCAGACCGGAGATATGGATAAGATAGATGAAGAGATGAAACGGCTGGCAGAAGCGAGAATCTCAAAGCAGCCACTGGAATATCCGTCGGCAGGATCGACTTTTAAACGACCGGAGGGATATTTTGCAGGAAAACTGATCATGGATGCGGGACTTCGCGGTTATACTGTAGGAGGAGCTCAGGTATCAGAGAAGCATTGTGGTTTTGTGGTGAACAAAGGCGGCGCAACGGCGGCTGATGTTATGCAGTTGGTAGACGATGTAAAGAAAAAAGTAAAAGACAGTTCCGGTGTGGATCTGGAGCTTGAGATAAAGACACTGGGGGCATTCTAGGATGAGATTTGTAATTGTGACAGGAATGAGCGGCGCAGGAAAGACAACAGCGATGAAAACGCTGGAGGATGCAGGATACTTCTGTGTGGATAATCTTCCAATCCAGCTTATTAAGCGTTTTGCGGAAATTGCATATGATGAACAGATTCAAGTTGATAACGTGGCGATCAGTGTCGATATCCGGAGTGGAAGAGCGTTAAGCCAGTTGAATGCCTGCTTAAATGACATGAAAGAAAATGGATACCAGTATGAGATCCTGTTTATGGAATGTTCAGATGAGAAACTGGTAAAACGGTTCAAGGAAACAAGAAGGAATCATCCATTATCTGCAAAGAACGGAAGGATCATAGATGGTATCAAAAAAGAAAGAGAACTGATTGGCTTTATCAAGGATGAAGCCGATTATATCATAGATACAACGAATTTGTTGGTTCGGGAGTTTAAATCTGAACTGGATAAGATCTTTGTGCAGAATATGGAATATGGGAATTTTATCATTACCATTATGTCATTTGGCTTCAAATATGGAATCCCAAGAGATTCGGATATTGTGCAGGATGTAAGATTCCTGCCAAATCCTTATTATGATGAAGAATTGAGACCACTGACCGGAAATGATAAGGTGATTCAGGATTATGTCATGAACTGTAAGGAAGGACCGGAATTTCTGGATAAATTTATAGATCTGGTACAGTTCCTGATTCCGAATTATATTAAAGAAGGCAAGAACCAGCTTGTTATCTCGATCGGCTGTACCGGTGGCAAACACCGTTCTGTAACGATCGCGAATGAAGTATATAGTCGTCTGCAGAAATCCACATACACTGTGAGAATATATCACCGTGATATCGGAAAAGATGCAGTCGTAAAGAAATTGTAGAACAGGAGTGAGACATATGTCCTTTTCCTCGGAAGTAAAAGCAGAACTTGCGAAGAATATCAGCAGTGCCAGACACTGCAGGATCGCAGAGCTTTCAGGAATGATGTCGATGGTGGCAGATGTATGGTATAGGAATGGTTCACTCTTTAAACTCTGTATAACGACAGAACGCAGTATTATAGCAAAGACGATGGCAGCTTTGATCAAGGTATTATTTGATATCCGTATGGAATGTTCCGTAAAAAGAACCGGGAGCAACAGCCGAATCTACCGGATGGTGTTAGATCAGCAACAGGAGATCGAACGGATGATGCAGACACTGAAGCTCTCGCCTGATTTTGGGATATCTCAGAATGGCGTAGCAAAGGTAAGCTGTCAGGATATGACAGTCAACCGGATGGTTGTGCAGCAGCAATGCTGCAAACGGGCATTTATCAAAGGTGTATTTATGACATCCGGATCGGTCAGTGATCCGAAGAAAGGATATCATCTGGAGATCGTCTGTAATAATGAGGATCGTGCCGGAATGATCGGGAAGATCATGGCGGAGCTTGATATCGAAAGCCGTGTCATTGCCAGAAAAAAGTATAGTGTCTGTTATATAAAGGATGGAACCATGATCGTTGATATGTTGAACATCATGGGCGCTCACATTTCTTTAATGAATATGGAAAATGTGAGAATATTAAAAGATATAAGTAATAATGTAAACCGCAGGGTAAATTGCGAAGCAGCGAATCTGAATAAAACAGTCAGTGCGGCTGTCCGACAGATCCAGGATATCAATTATGTGATAGAAACAAGAGGTATCACATATCTTCCGGATAATCTGCGGAGTCTTGCAGAACTCCGGCTGGAAGAACCGGATGCGTCGTTGAAAGAATTAGGCGAGATGATGAATCCTCCCATTGGAAAATCGGGAGTCAATCATAGATTAAGAAAAATAAGTGAAATAGCAGAAGACCTAAGACAAAAGTCGTATGTGTAGGAGGAAAAAATGTTAGAAAGAACAGTTAAGGTAGCCATGACCGAAGGAACCGAAGAAAGACCAGTGGCAGTGCTTGTACAGATCGCAAGTCAGTATGAGAGCCAGATTCATCTTGTATCAGATGACAAAAAAATCAATGCCAAGAGCATTATGGGCATGATGAGTATGGGATTTACAGAAGGACAGGAGATTACGGTCATTGCAGATGGAAAAGATGAAGCAGCAGCAGTAAAGGAGATCTCAGAATATCTGACAGCGAATGCATAAAATCTTCTGTTAATTAATTGGTGTTTTTATTGCACGCTTTGGTTGAATGTGATAAAATCAGATTATTAATGGATATGTGTCATCGGAGGAAGCAGATATGGGATTTTTTGATGGGATTTTTAAGAAAATACCTTTCGTGTCCAGATTCTCGAAAAAGAAAGCGCCGGTTAATAATGTAGAGTTACAGTATAACAAGGCTATGAATCTTATGGATAATGGTGATTCTGAAGAATCTGTTAAGATACTGGAACAGGTTGCAGATATCGGTATTATGGATACCCAGTACAAATCATATGGAGATGATGCCCTTCTCGCACTTGCTGAGTTTTATGAAAAGGGTGTTTACCGCAACGCAAAAATAAATGTAGATATGAACAAGTCTACAAAATACTACGAGAAGTATGTGAATCAGAACCGTGATGGTGATGTGATATACAAGCTTGCTAAGATGATGCTGGAAATCCAGAATTTTTCAAAGGCAATCAAGTACTTCGAGATGGCAGCAACGGATTATGGTATCAAGGCAGCATACATGAGCCTTGGTTCTATTTATGAAAGTGGTCTGAACCGGATTGATGAATATGGAAATAAGAGTGATTTCGTCGTTCCTGTTGATCTGGAAAAGGCAATGCAGTGGTATAAGAAGCTTGCTGATGCCGGTGACGCAAAGGCAAGGGCATCTTATGAGCGCGTGTTATATGCAAGCACACATGAAGACAGTCTGGAATTTGAGGAAAAAGATAAGCTGTATACGGAGATTTCCCAGAGAAGAAAAGAAAAGGGAAAAGAGCCACGATATAAGGTGATCGAGGCATCCAGGTTACAGTATCAGTATTCCTATGTACACAATCAGGTGGAAGGATATATCCACAAACTTCCAAAAGACTGGGTAAAGACGATTAATGAGTCAACCGGTGAAGAATATTACGCACCAAGCCTTACATATAAAGACTTTGCAATCTATGTTTATTATGACAGTATACCAAAGGATTCTAAGAAGACGTTGGAAAACTATCTGAGATATTGTAATGATGCATTTGACGAAGATTTACAGTTGAAAGCATATATTACAGAGTATGCAGATGGTATCTGCACGACATACTACCATAAGGATATGGAAAAGGGTATTGTTTCATTTGCGTTCTATCAGGGAAGACGACTGGCATGTATGCGTTTCGTATGTGCAACGATGGAGATCATTGAACAGTACGAGGAGATTATCTTCGAGGTAGCAAACTCATTTGCATTTATTGATCCGACACTGGTCAGTGAAGAAAGTGCAAACCGGAGAGATATGCAGTATTACAATGAAGCAATCTACTGTTACTATCTGGAAGATTATGAAGGTGCCATGAAGGCTGCAAAGCAGGCACTGAAGTTTGGAAGCATCAAAGCGAGTTATCTGCTTGTAGAGCTATACTATGATGAGGACAGCCCATACCGTGATCTGGAAAAGACGATTAGTTATGCAAAGCAGTTGTTTGAAGCGACGAAGGATCCGGAACTTGCGTTCCTGATTGGTAATGTATACGATCAGCAGATGAAAGATTACATGAAAGCTTTGAACTGGTACGAGAATGCAGAACGGCTGGGACATAAGCGAGTTGCATTCTATCTGGGACGTATTTATTATTATGGATTACTCCGTACCAAGAGAGATGGAAGAAAGGCTCTGGAATATTTCAAGAAGGCAAGAGAGAACGGTATACCGGAAGCAGAAGGTTATATCAAGGATCTTGAGGAATTGAAGGGTGAAGATCTCCAGACGGCCGTTGAGAAATGGGAAAGAGCGGTTCAGGCAGGAAGTGAATCTGCAGCAATTAAGATCGCAATGATGAAACAACAGCAGATTTTCTATATAGCAACGCCGTACGAGATTGAGAAAGCATATCTGGAAGCACTTGGACTTGGAAGTGCCAGAGCAGGATATGAACTTGGACGTATCTATCAGCTTCAGGAGAAACAGGAAAACTATAAGGGCGAGATCAAGAGTATCAAGTATTTTGAGAAAGCCTTTAATGCGAACTTTGATGACTGGGATAAGGAAAATCTGTTCAGAGTTATTAATTACAAGGTTGAAAAGGGACTCGATAACGAAGAGGCTATCAAGCTCTATATCGAAAATGCAAGTATGGGTTACGTTCCGGCTATCGAAAAGCTGTTTGAACTGGTTCCGTTTACAACACAGCAGATCTGGAGTTTGTATGATGCACTGATCGAGCTGGCAGAGACCGGTGATGAGACTGCTATCGTAGCGATGAACAAACTGGAAATGCATTATGTAGATCTGATTATCCGTGAACCGGGTAAGGGACAGAAGATTGTGGAGAACAAGTTTTTCCGCTTGTGTGTTCCAAAAGAATGTTCAGCAACGATCAATGATGAAGGCGGTACGATCAAGCTTGCCGATTCTGTTGTTGAATTTGCGGTGGCTGAGATGCCTGTCAATGCGACAGCAGAGCAGGATTATCTGAAGATTTATAAACTGATTGTATCAGAATATCTGCCAGATGAGAATGCAGAGGTTATTATTGCGAACTCCAGAATGATCGGTTCTGCGATCAGAAGTTCGAAGGATAACATCCATACATACAGTATTCTTTTGATCAGCTCAAAGAATCAGTATATCTTTAAGCTTAGTTCGAAGGACAGACGGGAGATGATGCAGTTCAAAGATGTATTGAACACGATTGCAAAATCTCTGGTTGAGACTGGTGAGATCTACAAAGCAACAGGTGAAAACAGAAAGAACATTGGTCTTGCATTCCTTCTTAAGGCAAATGAGAATGGATTCCTTTCGATAGGAAAAGATGCTTAATAGAATTTAGAACAATATGTTTTAAAGCAGTATCTTGCCCGGAGAATAATTCTTCGGGCAAGTGTCTGTTGAAGCAGCATGTAGAAATGACAAATGTGTTTGTCGTAGAGGTGAGTACAAATGTTTAGAAATATCATGAACAATCTGGCAACATGGTATGAGATTGGAGAAAATAAAGCAGCACTCATTAGAGGAGGAAAGTTTGTAGGAAAGACATGGGCAGCCCTTGATTTTGCTACAGGTTTTTTTGATGAACACATTCTTATCGATCTGGAGCAGTATCCGGATTTTTGTCAGTATATTTCAAAGGAGAGAAAGCCGGAGAAACTACATGCGAAATTAACAACTTCATTGGATAAATATGACTTTCAGGGAAAGTTATTGATTTTTGATAATGTACAGCTTAGTACAATGGCGGTTCCGAATCTGGTAGAATATGCCAGGGTAAGCAGCGGCGTGCGAATCTGTATGCTTGCAACAGTGAATGGAATGTTGCCGGGTGAAGCAGAATGCCAGGATGATCTCTTTGTGTATGAGTTAACGCCGATGACCTTTGATGAGTTTTTAAAGGCAGGAAAAGGCAGAAAGCTCTGGAAGTACATTGAGAACCAGAGACTGGAAGGATTGCCGGAGGAGGTACGGGCAAGCGTAGATACGATGCTGGATGCATTTTTAGTGACCGGGGGAATGCCGGAAGCGGTAAATGCATATTACAAAAATGAAAATTTTGAAGAAGTTGACGGTATTTTGCAAAAAACACTTGACAAGATGACCGAATATATAGTAAAAGTAACACCGAAGAAACTTTTAACAAAGGTGATGCTGATCTGGAACAGTATTCCTGTTCAGCTTACCAAAGAGAATAAAAAGTTTATGTACGGATACGTAGATCCAAAGGCGAGAGCCAGAGAGTATGAGTCGTCAGTTGACCATCTTGTACGGATCGGAGTTGTCCGTCAGGTGTACCGTGTAAAACATGGTATATTGCCACTTGCAGAGCAGGTGGATGAAAAGTCCTTTGAGATCTATCATTTGGATCATGGTCTTTTAAGGATTATGGCAGGCATTCATTATTATGATATAGATCAGACCAATATCGTTGATACGATGGATGGCATGATAGCCGAGCAGTATGCGATGGAAGAATTATATGCGAATAAGAATATTGGCAGGTTGTTCTTCTGGATATCATCTGCAACAGCGAAGGTTGATTTTGTGTATGAAGGTGATGGTGAGGTTGTACCGGTTGATGTACAGACAGAGCCACATACGAAGGCACAGAGTTCCAAGGTGTTCAAGCAGAGATATAACAATGCAACGTCTATCAGAATTTCAACAGATGACATGTATATGAATAACGGACTTTTAAATGTTCCGCTATACGGCATCTGGAACTTTTAACAAACGCCGAAATAGCTCAGTTGGTAGAGCAACGCATTCGTAATGCGTGGGTCGAGGGTTCGAGTCCCTTTTTCGGCTTTGAACCTTATACCCCGAAACCTAAGAGAAAGCAAGGGATTCGGGGTATTTTTATGTCTTAAAATGGTTTTAGGGGCAGTTTGGGGGCAGAATTATGAAATTAAATTATAATAAAGCAGAGGTATTATCCGTTTTTAATGGATGATAAAAATAATCGCAATTTTTCTCAGGTAACTGCTTTCTTGGGTGTTGGCAAAAAGGGCAAAATGAAATACAATAAAAAGATGGATAATATTTAGAATAAAATCGGAGATGAAACGTTTCATGAACATGAACTGGTATAAACATTTGAAAACGATCAACCATCATAAGTGGCTGGTTATGAAAAACTGCTTCCGGGTAGGCTTATATAAACAGGGACTGCTGCATGATCTGTCCAAATACTCATGGGCGGAGTTTTCAGTGGGTGTGAAGTATTATCAGGGAGACCGAAGCCCGAATGATGCGGAACGAGAGGATAAAGGCTATACAAGTGCCTGGCTGCACCATAAAGGAAGAAATAAGCATCATCTGGAATATTGGGTAGATTACAGCACCGATCATTCCGGTGCGTTAGCGGGCTGTAAAATGCCGGAAAAATATGTAGTTGAGATGTTCTGTGACCGGATTGCAGCAAGTAAGAATTATAATAAAGAGAAGTATAACGATTCTTTCCCATTGGAATATTTCAGAAAAGGTAAGGCTAGAAAGAATCATCTGCTCCATCCGGAAACGGATGCATTGCTTGAGAGTCTGCTGGTTATGCTGGCAGAAAAAGGGGAAGATTATACTTTTGACTATATACGGCGGGAAGTATTGCATAATAAAAAACCGAAGAAAAAATAGAAATAAGATCGTTATTGACAGTAACGTCAGACTGGAGAAAGTATACAAACGGAAGAGAGGCTGAAAAGCCGGAGGGATAAATATGGATTTTACACATTTACATGTGCATACAGAATATAGCTTGTTGGACGGCTCGGCGAAGATCAAGAGTCTGGTAAAGCGTGCGAAGGAACTGGGATATGATTCGCTTGCGATTACCGATCATGGCGTTATGTATGGAGTTATTGATTTTTATGAGGCAGCAAGGGCAGAGGCATCAAGCCGATCATAGGCTGCGAGATCTATGTCAGTCCGGGATCACGATTTGACCGTGAGAATACCAGAGGCGAGGAACGATATTATCATCTGGTACTGCTCGCAGAGAACAATCAGGGATATAAGAACCTGTCTAAGATCGTATCCAGAGGATTTACGGAGGGCTTTTATTATAAGCCAAGAGTAGATCTGGAAGTGCTGGAACAATACCATGAGGGCATTATCGCGCTTTCAGCCTGTCTGGCGGGGGAGGTTGCCGTCAATTTAAGAAAGAATAACTATGAAGGAGCGAAAGAGGCAGCACTCCGTCATTTGAAGATATTTGGAGAAAACAACTATTTCCTTGAGATGCAGGATCATGGGCTGGCAGAACAGGCAACGGTAAATGCGGGTGTTATGCGGTTGTCCAAAGAGCTGGGTATTCCGATGGTCGTAACGAATGATTCTCACTATATACTTGCGGAGGACTGGGAGGCGCACGATATCCTTCTGTGTATCCAGACAAACCGGAAGGTACATGAAGAAGATCGTATGCGCTATACAGGTGGACAGTATTATCTGAAATCCAAAGAAGAAATGTATGAGCTTTTCCCTTATGCGAAGGAGGCTCTTGCAAATACACAGAAGATTGCAGACCGTTGTAATGTAGAGATCGTATTTGGCGAGCAGAAGGTGCCGGAATTTGATGTGCCGGATGGACTGACGGCCGAGGAGTATCTGGAAAAGCTCTGTATGGAGGGAATCAGGAAGCGTTATAACCCGGTAACACCGGAGTTGATGGAGCGTCTGACCTATGAGATCAATACGATCAAGAAAATGGGATATGTAGATTATTTTCTGATCGTATCGGACTTTATAAGATATGCAAAGGATCATGGGATTGCTGTCGGACCCGGTCGTGGATCTGCGGCAGGCAGTATCGTAGCCTATTGCCTTGAGATCACAAATATTGACCCAATCCGTTATAACTTACTGTTTGAACGATTTCTGAACCCGGAGCGTGTATCCATGCCTGATATCGACGTGGATTTTTGTTACGAGAGAAGGCAGGAAGTTATCGATTATGTTGTCCGTAAATATGGAAAAGAAAAGGTCGTACAGATCGTAACCTTCCAGACGATGGCGGCACGAAATGTTATCCGTGATGTTGGTCGCGCACTGGATCTCCCATATGCACTTTGTGATGCGGTAGCAAAGACGATCCCGATGGAGATCGGCATGAATATTGACACAGCTCTGAAGGTCAGCAAGGATCTGAAAGAGATGTATGAGGAAAATGCAGATGTCAAACAGTTGATCGATATGGCAAGAAAGTTAGAGGGACTTCCAAGAAATACCGGTATGCATGCAGCCGGTGTCGTGATCGGCAGAGATTCTATCGATGAATATGTACCGCTTGCAAGAGGCGGTGATGATTCGATCATCACCCAGTTTACAATGACAACAATCGAGCGATTAGGACTTCTGAAAATGGACTTTCTTGGACTTCGTACTCTGACCGTTATTCAGGATGCAGTAAAGTTTATAAAGCAGGAGACCGGAGTTGATATTGATATCGATCATATCGATTATGATGATAAAAAGGTATTCGAGTTGATTACGTCAGGTAAGACAGAGGGTATCTTCCAGCTTGAAAGTTCCGGTATGAAGAACTTCATGAAGGAGTTAAAGCCTCAGAGTCTGGAAGATGTCATAGCCGGAATCTCTCTGTACCGCCCGGGACCTATGGATTTTATTCCAAACTATATCAATGGTAAGGAACATCCGGAGAAGATTACCTATGACGTGCCGGAGCTTCAGGAGATCCTGGAACCAACCTATGGCTGTATTGTATATCAGGAGCAGGTTATGCAGATCGTTATGAAGCTTGCCGGATATACACTAGGACGAAGCGATCTGGTGCGCCGTGCCATGTCAAAGAAGAAAGCAGATGTCATGGCGAAGGAACGCCAGTATTTCGTATATGGAAATGAAGAATTAGGAGTGCCGGGCTGTATCGCCAGAGGCATCCCGGAAGCAACTGCAAATAAAATCTTCGATGATATGACGGATTTTGCAAAATATGCATTTAACAAATCTCATGCAGCAGCATATGCGGTTGTTGCCTATCAGACAGCATTTTTAAAATGCTATTATCCGGTTGAATTTATGGCGGCGCTGATGTCATCAGTAAAGGATAACAGTTCCAAGGTGGCGGGTTATATTCAGTCCTGCCGCCAGATGGGAATCCAGATCCTGCCGCCGGATATCAATGAAGGCTACAGCGGCTTCTCAGCAGCCAAGGGTGCGATACGATATGGCATGTCAGGGATCAAGAGTGTCGGAAGTGCAGTAGTAGACCGGATTGTAGAAGAACGGGAGGCAAATGGACCGTATAAAGACATGAAGGACTTTCTGGTTCGTATGACACCGAAGGAGACCAATAAGAAGACGGTTGAAGCATTGATCCTTGGAGGTGCATTTGACAGCTTTGGTGTGAAGAGACGCCAGATGATGATGGCATATCCGATGATGATCGATGAAGTCTATAAAGAGCGGAAAAATTCATCTGCAGGACAGATGTCATTTGCAGAATTTTTTGGCGGTGAGTTTGCAGAAGCGGCAAAGACGAAATTTCCGGATGTAGAGGAATATGACGAGCAGGAGAAGCTGGCACTTGAGAAATCTGTGCTTGGTATCTATATATCCGGCCACCCGCTTCTTGATTATGAGAAACTGATGAGTGAGAAAACGGCATTTTCATCGGTGGATTTCATGATCGATGAGGAAGAAGGACGGGCAAGAGTTCCGGATCAGAGTATCTGTATTCTTGGCGGCATGGTAGCAGGTGTTACGGTGAAGCTGACAAAGAACAATCAGAACATGGCATTTGTTACGTTGGAGGACATGGTCGGACAGACGGAGATCATTGTATTTCCAAAGAAATATGAAGATTACCGGGAGAAACTGACGACAGATAATAAGATCTTTGTAAAGGGTCGGGCGACGGTTTCAGAGGAGGACGCGAAGCTGATCGCGGAAGAGATCCTGACCTTTGATGAAGTGGCGGCAGGAAATGATTTCAGCCGTTATAATAACAGTGGCAGGATGAAGCCTCGCAGAGAAAATACAGGAAAACCGGAATTTACAGAGGGTGATCTGCAGGTCTGGGTATGCTTTGATGATAGAAAAGAATATGATGAGCTGGAGAGAGAGTTCCTGTCAATCCTGGAAGAATATAAAGGAAACTGTCCGGTATATATATTCATCAAACAGGAAAAGCAATACAAGAATATGGGAAGGGGCTTTATGGTAGACGGAGCTTCCGGTATCGTAGACCGGCTGAAGCTGGAATATGGTGTCAGCCGTGTAACCGTTCGTCCGAATAAGAAGAAATAGCAGCGTTCTTGTCTGGATTGCTTACATGGCAGATTCTGAAGGATTGCTGGAAAAGAAAATGACAGGAGGATGCAGGTATGGAGATCATTACTGCAAATTCAAATCCTAAGATAAAGAATATCAACAAGTTAAATAAAAATGCGGCATTCCGCAAAGAAGAACAGGTATTTATAGTAGAAGGAAGCCGTATGTTTCGGGAACTTCCGGTTGACCGGGTAAAGCAGGTGTTTGTATCGGAAACGGCATATAGAAAATATGAAGCGGAGCTTTCTGTAAAAGGGATCACAGAACAGGACGGACGACTGGTTGTTGTATCAGACAGTGTGTTTCAGTCGATGTCACAGACGAAAACCCCGCAGGGACTTCTTGCTGTCGTGGATAGATATCACTACACGATGGATGATTTGATTTCTGTGATGACTAAACATGAGGGGGGAAACACTTTTTTGGTGCTGGAATCCATACAGGATCCCGGTAATCTGGGTACGATCGTGCGGACAGCAGAGGCTGCTGACGTTACAGGTATTATCATTGGAGGGGATTCCTGTGATATATACAATCCTAAGGTGGTGCGATCTACAATGGGAACGATCTTCCGGGTGCCATTTGTCTATGTGGATGATCTCATGGGTACGGTTGACCGGTTAAAGGAACATGGAATTGTTGTCTATGGGGCGCATCTGGACGGACAGGATCTGTACGCGGGAAAACTTGAAAAGAACAATGCATTCCTGATCGGAAATGAAGGAAACGGTTTGACCTATGAACTTTCTGCAAAGGCTGACCGCCTGATCCGTATTCCGATGGCAGGTCAGGTGGAATCCTTAAATGCTGCAATTTCAGCGACACTTCTTGCATATGAAGCATACAGGCAGCGAAAATGATCGGATAATAGACAAAACAAGACAAAAAAAGGCAGCATATCTTCTGGTATATAAGAATATATTTTATGGTATACATTCGAAGGGATATACCAGAAGGGAGAAAAAGCATGGAAAAAACATTAAACAATAACCAGGTGATCGTAGCGGGGGAGATCGCGTCAGACTTTACGTTCAGTCATGAGATCTTCGGAGAGGGATTTTATATGGTGGATCTTGTTGTCGCCAGACTGAGTGATACCTATGACGTAATACCACTTATGGTATCTGACCGGTTATTTGATGTAGAAAATTCCCATATTGGGGAAAAGGTGGTTGCAAGAGGACAGTTCCGTTCTTATAACAAACATGAGGAGACGAGAAACCGTCTGATCTTATCGGTGTTTGTCAGGGAGATATCGGTACTGGATGATGAGGAGGACGAAGCGGAAAACAAACCAAATCAGATTTATCTGGATGGTTATATCTGCAAGGAGCCGGTGTACCGTATGACACCACTTGGAAGAGAGATTGCAGATATTCTGCTTGCAGTTAACCGGGCATATGGCAAGAGTGACTATATTCCATGTATCTGCTGGGGCAGAAATGCAAGATTTGCAGGGAAGCTGAAGGTAGGAGAGCATGTTGCGGTCTGGGGCAGGATCCAGAGCCGGGAATATCAGAAACGGATCGGGAATGACCAGATCATCAGTAAGACGGCTTATGAGGTATCTGTCAGCAAAATGGAATGTCTGGAGTAGCACGGCAAAGGGACGGTAAAGCAATGAACAGGCAGGGAAAAGAAGTTGTTACATATTGACAGAAACAGACAGGAATGATATAGTAATTTTATCTAATGGAAAAAAGAAAATTCAGTAGAGGCGCGGTATTTATCAGTAAATATATGGATATATATGGAGGTAGATGATATGTGTTGAAAGGGGATACCGCCGAAGGAAGCAGTTATCCATAGGGCTGTAACCTGGTTGTGCAGCGAATAACTGTATGACTGTCATCGTCACAGATGGAGGGCTACTTTTTCAGAAAGTATATTATTTCTAAAGGTCGGCGCTCGCGTGCCGGCCTTTTATACTGTATAGAAGAAGTAAAATTGATTCCACGAGGATTTACAGGTTTTAGATTTTAAGGAGGAAAAATTTATGTCAATTTTTGAAGGTTCAGGTGTAGCGTTAGTAACACCATTTAAGGAGAATGGCGAGGTTGATTTCGATAAGATGAAGGAGCTTGTTGAATTCCATATTGCAAATGGTACAGATGCCATTATCGTATGTGGAACAACAGGTGAAGCATCTACATTATCACATGAAGAACATCTCGCATGTATAAAGGCATGTGTAGAATATGTAGATCACAGAATCCCTGTTATCGCAGGTGCAGGTTCTAATTGTACAGGAACAGCTATTTACCTTTCTACAGAGGCAGAGAGCTATGGCGTAGATGGATTACTGTTAGTAACACCATATTACAACAAGGCAACCCAGAATGGTCTGATCGCACACTTTACAGCTATTGCGAATTCTGTAAAGATTCCAATTATCTTATACAATGTACCATCCCGTACAGGATGTAACATTCAGCCGGAGACAGCAGTTACACTTGCAAAGACTGTACCAAATATCGTAGGTATCAAGGAAGCGTCCGGTAATATCGCACAGGTAGTTAAGCTTGCAAAACTGGCAGATGGCTGTATCGATATTTATTCCGGTAACGATGATCAGGTAGTACCACTCCTGTCATTAGGTGGAAAGGGTGTTATCTCTGTAACAGCAAATATTGCTCCAAGAGATGTACATGATATGGTTAAGAAATTCATGGACGGCGATGTAAAGGGAAGTCTTGATATCCAGTTAAAGACGATCGATTTGTGTGAGGCACTGTTCTGTGAAGTAAATCCAATTCCTGTTAAGAAAGCAGTTGAGCTTATGGGCTTATGCGGCGGAACAATGAGAATGCCATTAACAGAGATGGAGCCTGCACATGTAGAGAAGTTAAAGACCGCAATGACAGCGTACGGCTTACTTTAGAATAAAAAGAAAATACAGATGATCCGGTAGAGGATTAGGCTGTATGATATAAACAAAGATGGACAGAAGGGATACAGGAATCTGTCTGTAGTATATAAAATCCCGCAGGTTCTGCGGGATTTTTGTTTAGTTTGCGGGTACTCAGCCAAAGCTCATGTCTGCATGAGAGATTTGGCGGCTGCTACGGCAGAATGAGAAAAACACAGGATAAATGGAGGAAAAGAAAATGGTTCGAATTATAATGCATGGATGTAATGGTAAGATGGGACAGGTGATCACAGGACTTGTAGCGGATGATCCGAATGCACAGATCGTTGCAGGCATTGATATCGCAGATAACAGAGATAACGGATATCCGGTATTTACAGATATTAAAAAGTGTGATGTGGCGGCAGATGTAATCGTTGACTTTGCAGCAGCAGTTGCAGTGGATGCACTTCTTGATTACAGCGTGGAAAAACAGATCCCGGTAGTTCTCTGTACAACCGGTTTAAGTGATGAACAGCTTGCAAAGGTAAAAGAATGCAGTGTAAAGGTTGCAATCTTAAAGTCAGCCAATATGTCACTTGGAATCAACACTTTGATGAAGCTGTTAAAGGATGCCGCAAATGTATTTGCACCGGCAGGCTATGATATCGAGATCGTTGAGAAGCATCATAACCAGAAGGTAGATGCACCATCCGGAACAGCGATAGCACTTGCGGATTCTATTAATGAAGCAAGAGGCGGAGAATATGAATATGTCTACGACAGAAGTCAGGTCAGAAAAAAGAGAGATAAGAAAGAGCTTGGTATCTCAGCCGTTCGTGGCGGAACGATTGTTGGAGAACATGAGGTCATCTTTGCGGGAATCGATGAAGTGATCGAGTTCAAGCATACAGCATATTCCAAGTCAGTATTTGCAAAGGGCGCAGTAGAAGCCGCAAAATTCCTGGCAGGAAAACCGGCAGGCATGTATGATATGGCAGATGTGATAGGATAGGAGAAACAATGAAACCAGAAAAGGTTGTATTATGTGCTAGTTCGAAGTACGAACAGAAATTTTATCTGAATGAGGAGTTTAAAGGACTTCCGGAAGAAATAAAAAAAGAATTAAAAATCATGTGTGTATTGTTTACAGAGGATGTAGGTGGTATACTGAGGCTTGAATTTGACCAGGAGGGAAGCCTGAATCTTGTAACAGAAGCATTTGATGAGGATTTGTTATATGATGAGATCGGATGTGAGTTGAAGATCAAGCAGTTACAGAAGGACAAGCAGCAGTTGTTTTCCAGTCTGGAATTGTTTTATAAGGTATTTTATCTGGAAGACTATTAGAGGTGAGAGATGCTATTTGCAATTGATGTAGGAAATACGAATATCACGATGGGATTATTTGACGGAGAAAAGTTAGAGAAGACATTCCGTATGACGACGGGAATATCGAGAACTTCAGATGAGTTTGGTGTATTTTTGGGAGAATTGCTTCGAATGAGAAATCTTCCGTTAGATGTAATTGATGAAGTTATTATTGCATCTGTAGTACCAAATGTGATGCATTCCCTGACAAATGGAATAAGAAAATATTTTAAGTTAGATCCTCTGATCGTGGAGCCTGGGGTAAAAACAGGTATTAATATTACGATTCCAAATCCAAGACAGCTTGGTGCAGACCGTATCGTAGATGCGGTAGCAGCGTACCATATGTATGGCGGACCTGTGCTGGTGATCGATTTTGGAACTGCAACCACATATGATCTGGTAAATGGAGATGGTTCATTTATAGCAGGTGTAACTTCACCGGGTATTCGCCTGGGTGCAAATGCATTATGGAGCGGAACAGCGAAGCTGCCGGAAATTGAGATCAAGGTGCCGGATACGGTACTGTGTAAGGATACGATCTCCAGTATGCAGGCAGGTGTATGTCTTGGCTATATCGGACAGACAGAATACATTGTAAAGCGTATGCGGAAGGAATCCGGCTTTGATAATATGAAGGTTGTTGCGACCGGTGGACTTGGTAAGATGATTTATGAGAATACCGACTGCATCGATACCTATGATCCGGATCTGACACTGTATGGTCTTCGAATTATTATGGATAAACAAAAACAGGCATAGGAGTATTTATGGATTTTACGAATAAACTTGTTTTGGCGCCAATGGCTGGGGTGTGTGACCAGCCATTTCGTTTGTTGGCGAAAGAACAGGGCTGCGATATTTTATATACGGAAATGATCAGTGCAAAGGGACTGTATTATAATAATAAGAATACAGTACCGCTTCTTGCGGTATCGCCGGCAGAGGATCCGATCGGTGTGCAGCTGTTTGGTTCGGATCCGGAGCTGCTTGCAGAGATGGCGAAGAAGATCGAAGACCGTGGATTTGCATTTGTCGATGTGAATATGGGATGTCCGGTTCCAAAGATTGTAAATAACGGCGAGGGATCTGCACTGATGAAGGATCCGTTGCTAATAGGAAAGATCGTGTCGGCAATGACAAAAGCGTGTAAGCTGCCGATCACGATCAAGATCCGCAGCGGCTTTGACAGTGGGCATATTAACGCGCCGGAGATTGCACATATAGCAGAGGAAAGCGGTGCGGCTGCTGTGGCTGTTCATGGCAGGACCAGAGAACAGTATTATCACGGACATGCAGACTGGGGCGTGATCGCAGACGTGAAAGCGGCTGTGAAGATTCCTGTGATCGGGAATGGTGATATTCTGACTCCGGAGGATGTAATTCGGATGAAAGAGCAGACCAACTGTGATGCCTTTATGATCGGAAGAGGTGCGCGTGGCAATCCATGGATCTTCCATGAATTAAAGACATACTTTGAGACAGGAGAGATTCCGGCAAGACCGGATAAGCAGCAGGTGAAGGAGACGATGCTTCGCCATGCCAGACTGATGATTGATTTTAAAGGGGAATTTACAGGAATCCATGAGATGCGGAAGCATGTGGCATGGTATTCGGCAGGTATGTATGATTCTTCCAGACTTCGGAATCTGATCAATCAGGTAGAGAACTATGACGAGATGGTGGAACTGCTTGATGCATGGACAGATGGAATGCTGCTTTAAGTCATGTATGAATCCGCAGGTGTGTCAGACGTTGTTTGGAGTTATAATATAATACGTTTAGATGCAGTTATGATACAGTTTTGAAAATGTTTTAACATAATTAATAAGGATAATAGAAACAAATAGAGATGATTTTGAAATATATGCAGCCGGATGCGTGCGTGATTCAAAATTATTTCTATTTTTTTTAAGAAAAAATGCACTTTTGATGCTAAAATTTAAGAAATTACCTTCGTGGAAGTGTCCAATGTGCTAAGTTGTTGCATAATTGTTAAGATGCTAAAATGTGCAATATACACAATTAATTAATGCACAAATTGGTTATAAATACCACAAAATAATGATGAAAGATTTTGTAGCTACGACATAATTGATAAAAATGGCTGGTTTGCTTGACCTTTTGATTGTCAGGCATTATAATAACGATACAAACAAGAGTTAATCTTTTTGTAACAATTTCGAAACCGAAAAGAAATTAAGGAGAGAATATTATGAAGAAATTTTCAAGCTCCAGCCAGATGTTTTCTGAGAATCTTAAGAAATATCTGAAAAGAGCAGGTATTGCTGTAGTATCCACTTCCCTTGGAGTTGCATCTGTGATCGCATTTGCATCCGATGAATCCAAACTCCATTCCGATGCAAAAATGATAGCTGTATCCCAGCTTGAATCTACAGCAATTGAAGATACTAAGGTTGAATATTCTAAGATTGAATACACAGATTTACAGAAGTCGATCAAGGACGCTGAGTTATCAGCTAAGATTGAGAAGACCGGAAAAGTAACAGAAGCAGTTGCA
Organism: Clostridium sp. AM54-37XD; assembly: GCF_003478225.1. Lineage (NCBI taxonomy): Bacteria > Bacillati > Bacillota > Clostridia > Eubacteriales > Clostridiaceae > Clostridium > Clostridium sp. AM54-37XD. Next base: position 191,289 of record NZ_QUEV01000005.1, on the reverse strand, counting down.
TTGGCAAAGAAAGAAGAAGTACCGACAGAGGATGCCACAATAGCTACAGAAGCAGAGCTTGCTTTTGCTGAGAAGGAAGATACAACAAGTGCAAACCTCGTAGAGGATGTCACAGAAGAGACTGCTGAAGAACCAACAGAGGAAGCATCCTCCGCAGATATCACTGCAGAAGATATTACAACCGAGCTGGTAACAACAGAGGACACAGAAGTAACAACTACAGAAGAGACAGAATTAGCAAAGTCAAACGGTAAGAAATCAAAGAAGAATACAACAGAGGCTACAGATAAGAAGCAGCAGACAGGAATCGAAGCAACAGAAGCTACAGAGGAAGTAACAGCAGGTGCAATTCTTGTAGAAGATGACAGCTACCAGCCAGGAACTTATCTTGGTACATACACAACAACAGCTTATTGTGGATGTTCTCGTTGCTGTGGTAAGTCCGATGGAATTACAGCCAGCGGTACTTATGCAACAGAAGGAAGAACCATTGCAGCACCAAGCAGTTTTGCATTTGGTACAGAGCTTATCATTGATGGGCACACATATGTCGTTGAGGACAGAGGTGGTGCAATTCATGGTAACAGAATTGATATTTTCTTCTCAAGCCATCAGGCAGCTTTAAACTACGGAAGAAGAACTGTTGATGTATATGTTAAATAATTCAGTATAGACAGAGCGGGACAGAACCCAAAAGGTTCTGTCCTTTTTTGCGCAGCGAGTAGACCATGCCCTGCTCACTGTGTGGCAACGATAAAGCCCATGTATGGTAACAGTTTTCTATGATCGGTTATGACTCATTTCGTTTCTATTCGATACACTCATCTATTTGTCAGCAGTCGCCCTAACTCACCCTGCGGGTTCAGACAAGGGCTTGGTGCTGACAGCTAGAGTGTATCTCATTACGAAACTACATGAATGTCATTCCCGATCATAGAAGACTGTTACCATACATGGGCTTTATCTGTTATACATGTTATGCAGAAATTGTGCTTGCACATATTTCTATATGACGGCCAGAATTCATCGCGCAGATAAGTATCCGGACCTTATATTTTGTCCCGTATGTACGAAAATAGAGGGGAATATTTGTGAGATTAGGCAGGCAATTTTCATTGTGGGATCTGGCAGTTATTGGTATAATTAATTTAACTGTGAATTTATAGAAAAAGCTGTTGCAGACAGGTAATGGATGAGTGGGGTATTGCTGGAACGGCTTTTGAGAAAAAGGAAGGAGAAGGTATGAGCAGACAAAGGGACAAATGGGTTACAAGGGTCATAGCATGGATGCTGTCATTTGCAATGGCAGTAAGCCTTGTGGTGATTCCTTCAGACAAGACAGAAGCAGCGGGGGAGACGATTGCGCTGTCTTACAGTACGGATCAGGTGACAGCAAGTGGAAATGTGGATAATCAGGTCAGCCTTGATCTTGGAAATGGCGGATACAGCGATCTGTCGGAGCTTAAGAGTGCGGGGCTTACCAAGCTTCGTGTCAGCTTCGAGGTATCATCAGCCGATGGAACCGGAAATATTGGCGGACAGGCGTTTGTAAATGCGAAAGGAACATGGAAGGGTGAATGGATCAATGTGAATGCAGGCTCCGGCACTCAGACCGTAGAACTGGACCTGACACAATTCTATAGCAAATCCGGTCAGTTATATAATTTCGGTTTTCAGTTTGAAAATGTAACAAGTATTACATACAAGATTAAAGAGGCGGTTCTGGTAAACTCAGGCAGCAGTTCAGGTGGAGATTCCGGCAGCGGTTCCGATTCTTCTGATTTTGGAACAGAGAGAGAGTATTCATCAGGTGTGACAGCAACCGTGAAGAATCAGGGAACACCAAGCAATGACTGGTCAGGCTTTGAAATGGCGATCAGCAATAATACGGGAGCATCGATTTGTGACTGGATCGTAGTATTACAGGTACCATCCGGTACTGCTTCGGCATTTAAGTGTTGGAATGCAACCTTTGTGGCAGATGGTGATACGATCTATATGTATCCGATGCAGAGTGGGGGAAATGCAGTCCTTGCAGCAGGAACAATGCAGAATGATATACCAGGTGGTGGATTCGCAGCAAAATATGTAGATGCATCCAGTATTCAGGTAAAGGGAGTTTATTATAACAAAGGAACTTCATCTTCTGTAGATTATTCCCAGGGAGATACCAATGATAATACAGGCGGCTCCGGCGGTTCCGGTGGTTCCGGTGGTACCTCATCCGGTGATACCACAACGAATAAAGATCTGGATGTAGAATTCAACTATGCAAAGGCATTGCAGGAAAGTCTGTATTTTTATGACGCAAATATGTGTGGTTATCTGGAAGACACCTGTGCACTTTCCTGGCGTGGAAACTGCCATACCTATGATAAAAATGTAACATATACAAAGAATGGAAAAACCTACAATGTAGATGCTTCCGGTGGTTTCCATGATGCAGGCGATCATGTGAAATTCGGACTTCCACAGGGATATGCAGCATCCATGCTTGGAATGAGCTATTATCAGTTCAAGGATGCATTTGACGAGCTTGGTCAGAAGGAACATCTGAAGAAGATCACGGATTATTTCTGCGATTACTTTAAGCGGTGTACAGTGTATGAGGGAGATCAGGTTATCGCATTCTGCTATCAGGTAGGTGACGGTAATACAGATCATGGTGTATGGACAGCACCGGAGGGACAGACGATCAGTCGTCCGGCATTCTTTGCAGATGCGAGCAATCCGGCTACAGATGAAGTGAGTGTTGTGATCGCAGCGCTGGCATTGAACTATATTAACTTTGGAAATAATGAGGATTTAAAGACAGCAAAGGATCTCTTTACATTTGTAGAGAAAAATAATAAAGCATGTGCAACCGAGGGCGCATCAACATTTTATGCATCAAGATCATATGGTGATGACTATGCATTTGCAGCAAGTGCACTTGCTGCTGCGACAGGTGATACCTCTTATAATTCTATTTATAACGAATATAAAGATAATTCAGATAATGGTGTGAATCAGTACTGGGTATTGGACTGGGGAAATACCGGAGCGCTGGCATGTATGCTTCAGAAGGATACTGCAAAGATTGCAAGCATTACAGATGTATGCAAAGGCAAGAGTGCCATCGATGGAGTATTTAACTGTGTTAGTGACTGGGGCTCCTGCAGATACAGTGCAGCTGAGCAGTTTACCGGTCTGGTATATGATAAGCTGACAGGAAAAACAACATATGCAGATTGGGCAACCAGTCAGATGAACTATATGTTAGGAGATAATCCGAATAAACGATGCTATATCGTAGGCTATAATGAGAACTCTAGTAAATATCCGCATCACAGGGCAGCATCCAGATCGACAGATTCAAAGATCATAAACAGCAATCATTATACGCTGCTTGGAGCTCTGGTAGGTGGACCTGGTGCAAATGGAACCTATAAAGATGATCAGGGCGATTATTATTGCAATGAAGTAGCGCTTGATTATAATGCCGGACTGGTTGGTGCGGCAGCAGGACTTTATCTGGTTCACAAGAATGATAAGACAGTAAAATTATCTTATGCAAAGAAGAATGCAACGAATTACAGTACAAAGACAGCCTCTGCGGCAGAGCTTGCTGCTGTAGGTGTGAAGACTTATTACGGAACAAATTCCGGTGATGATACAGAGGAAGAAGTAAAGGCAACAGAGATCAAGCTGAATCAGGAAACCTGTGCGCTGACAGAAGGGGAAACAGTTACACTTCGAGCAACGGTCATACCAAAGACAGCGGAACAGAAGGTTACCTGGAAGTCTGAGAATGAAAAGATTGCAACGGTTTCGGATGTCGGAAAGGTAACTGCTCTTGCAGCAGGAACAACAACGATTACGGCGGCAACGATGGATGGGACCAAGCTTACGGCAAGCTGCAAGCTTACGGTAAAAGCAGCACCGAAGGCAGTATTTTCAACAGACCAGACTGTACTGACCTGTGCACCGGTTATTTATGGATATGAGACCGGTTCTGCGGCAGAACTGGTATTAGAGAATAAAGGAGATGCAGATGGAACTGCAGCGCTTCAGTTGGAGAAAGGTGCAGGAAGTGCATTTGCGTTATCCGGCGACAGTGAAAGAAAGCTTGCACCGGCAGGAAAAACAACTGTGATCGTATCATTAAAGAATGGTAAGGATGCAGGTACTTACAGCGACAATCTGCTGATAGAGGCAGATAATGGACAGTCCTTTCAGATTCCGGTATCTGCAACAGTTGAGAAATGTCCGGTAACGGGTATTACATTCCCGACAGCAGGAATGATCGTAACTGGTCAGACACTTTCTGAGTCAGAATTATCCGGTGGAGATGAGACCTATGGAACATTTGCATGGGCAGATGCAGCAGAAAAACCGGAACGAGGAACGTATCAGGGACAGGTGGTATTAACCCTTTGTTCCGATGCGAAGAAGAATTATGCATTTGACCAGATCACAGGGTATGATGCGGCAGCAGGAACGATCACACAGAATGTGACGGTAACAGTCAGCAGAGCAGGACTTCCGGCTATCACATTCCCGGAGGCTTCTGAGCTGGTATATGGACAGAAGCTTTCTGATTCTACCCTTGCCGGCGGTTCAACCGGGTATGGAACATTTGCATGGAGCACCCCGGATGTAACAATGGGCGAACAGGAAGTAGAAAATAGTATCAATCAGTATGAGGTTGTATTTACATGGAGTGATGCAAGCAAGAAGCAGTATCAGATCGAGAACTCTGATGAAGATGCTGTTTATAAAAAGATGGTTTCTGTAAAAGTACGAAAGGCAAAACAGACAGCGGTTCCGGATAGTGTGGATCTTCTTGCAAGAACAAAGGATACGATCCGGATCTCCGGTCAAGCGGGTGTCCGGTATTCCGTAGATGGAACGACATGGAAACAGGCAGTCTCCAATGGAGAGACAATTGAATTTGCCGGATTACGTAGCTTTACAAAGTATACAGTTTCAGGCAGATATGCAGAAACTGCAACTGCATATGCAGGAAAAGCAGTGGAATTGCTTACGGTATATACCCTTGTTCAGGATCCATATACGATCGATATAGCAAAGATTACGGACAAAGAATATCAGGATGCTTTACGGACAGATGATGGCAAAATAACAGTCAACTATACGGAACCGGTTCTCACACTTACGGAAGACGGCAGGGACTATGTGATCACAGGTAAGAATAAGGAGCTTGTTATTAAGGCAGGTGGGGCAACCAGGGTCACACTGGATCAGGCAGAGGTTGGAGCCGTTGCGATCATTGGAAATGCAGATGGTAAGACGGAGATCGCAAGAAAAGGAACGGTAACGATCGCAGGTAATGTTGAGACGGACGGCGGACTTGTGATCAGCGGAGATGGATTCCTTACAGTATCCGGAAAGATATCTGCAGCAGGAGATATAACGATCAAAGGCGGAAAGGTATCGGTTGATGGAGGCGTCTTAGCAGGCGGCACAGTTCTGATCCGGGATGCAGAGCTTGTCGCAGGTACAGATGAGACAGGAACGGCGATCAAAGCAGATACTGTACGGATCGAGGAGTCTAAGGTAACGGTCGGAGCGAATCAGGATACGAAGAATCCACCGATCAAATCAGACAATATCATTCTGGCTGGAGACAATACAGTAGCATCCTCTTCAGGTTCAAAGGATATCTTTTCATCGAAACCAAAGGATGAAAATGGAGATGAGATCCCAGATACGATCTTGATCGAGAAGATCACGTTAAACAAGACCAGCGTGGTATTAAATATTGGTGATACAGAACGGATCGCAGTAGCGGCCGTTATACCTGCAAATGCAACACTGAAGACATTTGACTGGAAGAGCAGCAACGAGAAAGTGGCAAGTGTATCGCAGACTGGTGAAGTGAAGGGAGTAAGTGCCGGAACTGCAGTTATTACGGTAACAGCGAAGGACGAAAGTGGTGTTACAGGCTCCTGCACCGTTACGATAAAGAAGAAAGAAACAGTAACACCAACACCGAATCCGGAAAAGCCGACAACCGAGAAACCTGCGATCGAAAAGCCGACGACCGAGAAACCAACAACAGAAGCACCAAAGAAGACAGTCAAACCGACAAAGGTCAAGATTCAGGCAGCAACCAAAAAGATCGCTCCGGGAAAGAAGCTGACTTTGAAAGCAACTGTTACACCTAAGAAAGCGACAAATAAGAAGGTAAAATGGACAATCCGTAAATCGGATAAGAAATATGCATCCATTAACAGCAAGGGTGTGCTGACAGTGAAGAAAGCTGCTAAGGGAAAGACGATCAAGGTAACAGCAACAGCGGTTGGCAACAGCAAGGTGAAAGCGACCTATACGGTTAAGGTTATGAAAAAGGCAGTTAAGAAGGTTACGATCACATCAAAGAAAAAGACAGTAAAGAAAGTAATGATTAAGAAGAAACAGTCTATAACCTTAAAAGCAAAGCTGACTCCGACAAAGGGAATCAGTAAAGAAGTGACATGGACCTCCGGTAATCCGAAGGTTGCAAAGGTAACAGCTAAGGGCAAGGTAACCGGAAAGAAGAAGGGAACGGTTAAGATCACAGCAAAAGCAAAAGATGGAAGTGGTAAGAAAGCAACCATTACCATTAAAGTAAAATAATTAATTCCATTTGTAACAGAAGAAAATAGAAAATACAGATGGCGGAAGATTGATCAATTCTATAAAATATAAAAAACAGATTTGGGAGATGCTTCCGCCGTCTTGTGTTTTGAAAATGGGTATGCTATAATGTGGACGCTTGTAGGTTGATTTCAGTATGTCTGGATGAAAGCATCGGAAAAAGAAAGCCTGCATAAGTCAAAAGAGTAAATAAAACAGAAGGAGAGTGCCATATGGAATTGATATACAGAAGTACAAGAAATGCAAATGAAACAGCAACCGCATCAGAAGCAATCTTAAAAGGTCTTGCAAATGAAGGAGGATTATTTGTTCCTGACAGTATTCCTGCTCTTGATGTCAGCCTTACAGAGCTGGCTCAGATGAACTATCAGCAGGTTGCTTATGAAGTAATGAAGCTGATGTTTACGGATTTTACGGAAGAAGAGTTAAAGCATTGTATCAATTCAGCATATGACAAGAAATTTGATACACCGGAGATCGCACCACTCGTACATAAAGCAGGTGCATATTATCTGGAATTATTCCATGGCTCAACGATCGCATTTAAGGATATGGCATTGTCCATTCTTCCTTATCTGCTTACAACATCCGCAAAGAAGAATCATGTAAAGAACGAGATCGTTATTCTGACAGCTACTTCCGGTGATACAGGAAAGGCAGCACTTGCAGGATTTGCAGATGTGCCGGGAACAAAGATCATCGTATTCTATCCAAAGCATGGTGTAAGCCCGATCCAGGAGAAGCAGATGGTAACCCAGAAGGGTGAAAACACATTTGTCGTAGGAATCACAGGCAACTTTGATGACGCACAGACCGGTGTTAAGAAGATGTTCTCAGATGAGAAGCTTGCTTCATACATGGACGAGAAAGGATATCAGTTCTCATCAGCCAATTCAATCAATATCGGACGTCTGGTTCCGCAGATGGTTTATTATGTATATGCATATACAAGACTGGTTAAGGACGGTACGATCCAGGCCGGCGACAAGATCAATGTTGTTGTACCAACCGGTAACTTTGGAAATATCCTTGCAGCATATTATGCAAAAGAAATGGGACTCCCGATTGCAAAGTTTGTATGTGCATCAAATGATAACAAGGTATTATATGATTTCTTTACAACAGGTACTTATGACAGAAATCGTGAATTTATCTTAACAACATCACCATCTATGGATATCCTGATCTCAAGCAACTTAGAGAGACTGATCTACAAGATCGCAGGAAATGATGCAGAGAAGAATGCAGCACTGATGAAGCAGTTAAGCACAGAAGGCGTATATACAATCACAGATGAGATGAAAGCAAAGCTTGCTGAATTTGCGGGCGGTTATGCAACGGAAGCAGAAACCTCAGCAACGATCAAGAAGGTATATGAATCGGATTCTTACATTATGGATACACATACAGCAGTAGCGGCAACCGTATATGACAAGTATGTAAATGAAACAGGAGATAAGACTCCTACGGTTATCGCTTCTACAGCAAGCCCATATAAGTTTACAAGAAGTGTTATGGAATCTATCGATGAAGCTTATGCAGCAAAGAGTGACTTTGAATTAGTCGATGAGCTGTGCAAGTTATCCGGCGTAAAGGTTCCACAGGCGATTGAGGACATCCGTACAGCTCCTGTTCTTCACGACACAGTATGTGACAAAGAAGAAATGGAGAGCGTCGTAAAGAAGTTCTTAAATATCTAAAAACAGATGCCGGTCAGATATGACAGGCAATACAGAAACAGAATAACTGACAGTTCATTAATACCATCCTGTCACTAAACAAAACTAGGAAAAAACGCGCATGAAGGGCATTTTCCTATATGCGCGTTTTTTACATAGGAATGTTATATTGCACAGCTGTCAGTTTGTACGATGTAATCGCCCGACTTGTTTCGTTTCTATTCGACCTGCACGCCTATTTGTCAGCAGTCGCCCAAACTCACCCATACGGGTTCAAACATGGGCTTGGTGCTGACAGCTAGTGCAGGTCTCATAACGAAACTACACAAATGTCGATGCTTATTACATCGTACAAGCTGACAACTGTGTAATATAACATTCGAAAATAAAAGAAAGAGGAAGATATGTACAGTTTAAAGACAAATTCAAGTTTTGACAGCGCGCATTTCCTTGCGGGCTATGAGGGTAAATGCAGAAATCTGCACGGACACCGTTGGACGGTTGAAGTTGAAGTCGGCGGCGAGAAGCTGATGCAGGACGGACAGACCAGAGGCATGGTTGTAGATTTTGGAGATCTGAAAAAGGATCTTAGAGAGAAAACAGAAGAGATGGATCATTGCCTGATCATGGAGAAAGGTACATTAAAGGAAAAGACGATGGAAGCACTGGCAGAAGAACAGTTCCGTATCATCGAGCTTCCGGTACGTCCGACAGCAGAGAATCTGGCAAAGTATTTTTATGAATATATGGCAGATAAGGGATATCAGGTGATTCGTACCACAGTTTATGAGACCCCGACCAATGCAGCAACTTATGCGGAAGCATAATAAAAGAAAATGATAATAAATGAAATCGATCAAAGGTGTCATATCAGAGATATGACATCGAAGAATATCATATACAAAAAGTAAGAAGGAAATAGAAATGGCAAAATTTAAAGTAGCAGAACGATTTGTCAGCATCAACGGTGAATCCGTAAAAGCCGGAGAACTGGCGGTATTTATTCGTTTTACAGGCTGCAACCTGAATTGCAGTTACTGTGATACCAAATGGGCAAATGAAGCAGATGCCCCATACGAAGAACTGACGGATGCAGAGATCTATGACTATATCAAGCGAACCGGAGTCAGAAACGTGACATTAACCGGTGGAGAACCGTTGATCCAGGAGGATATCGATAAGCTGCTCCTGATGCTGGCGATGGATGAGGAACTTCAGGTAGAAGTAGAGACAAACGGGAGTGTGGATATCGCAGAGTTTAAAGCGTTGACAGACCGGGTAGCATTTACACTTGATTATAAGCTTCCGGGAAGCGGAATGGAAAGTAATATGTGTTTCTCCAATTATAACTATATTGATAAGAAGGATGCGGTAAAGTTCGTATCCGGCTCGATCAAGGATCTGGAAACAGCAAGAGACATTATTCATGAATGGGCATTGGATATCAAATCAAACGTCTATATCAGTCCGGTATACGGCAAGATCAATCCGGAGGATATCGTTGATTTTATGATCGAGAATGAAATGAATGGTGTAAAATTACAGTTACAGCTTCATAAGTATATCTGGGATCCGGAGATGCGTGGAGTGTAAAACGGATGAAACCGCAGATATTGATATTAACATATTATTTGGATAATCGATTAAGAGTAATAAGAGAATGGAGTAGAAATGGCAATTGATAAAGAAGCAATAAAGGAGCATATTCGTGGAATCCTTGTAGCACTTGGTGATGACCCTGACCGGGAAGGCTTAAAAGAGACACCGGACCGTGTTGCGCGAATGTATGAAGAAGTATTTGAGGGAATGAATTATACCAACGATGAGATTGCTGAGATGTTTGGCAAGACATTCAAAGAGGAAGATGCGGCACATACAAGTGATATGGTATTCGTAAAGGATATCGAGGTGTTCAGTTACTGCGAACATCATATGGCACTGATGTATGATATGAAGGTGTCAGTGGCATACATCCCACATGGCAGGGTCTTAGGACTCAGCAAGATCGCACGGATCGCAGACATGGTAGCGAAGCGGTTGCAGCTTCAGGAGCGGATCGGATCCGATATCGCATATGTGGTTGGAAAGGCAGCAGGCTCACCGGATGTAGCCGTATTGATCGAGGCCAATCATAGCTGCATGACAGCAAGGGGCATTAAGAAGCCGGGAACGAAGACCTATACAACGACGTTCCGTGGAGCATTTGAGAATGATGTGAATTTACAGAATAAAGTATTGATGATGAACCGATAGGAGGATATGAAAGATGCAGAATTTGAAGAACAGAGATGAAGCAGTTGTTGTATTCAGTGGTGGACAGGACAGTACGACCTGTCTGTTATGGGCACTTAAGAAGTATAAAAAAGTATACGCAGTATCATTTGACTATGGACAAAAGCATGTAAAAGAATTAGAATGTGCAAAGAAGATTGCTGAAAAATTTGGAGTAGAGCATCATATTCTGGATATGAGTCTGTTGAATCAGCTTGCACCAAATTCATTGACAAGAAGTGAGATGAAAGTAGACGAGAATGCGCCGGAGGTCGGTACACCGAATACATTTGTAGATGGAAGAAACATGGTATTCCTGACATTTGTAGCGATCTACGCAAAACAGAAGGGCGTCAGCGACATCATAACAGGTGTCAGCCAGAGTGATTTCTCCGGCTATCCTGACTGCAGAGATATTTTCATCAAATCATTGAATACAACACTGAATCTTGCGATGGACTATGAATTCGATATTATCACACCATTGATGTGGATCGATAAGATGGAGACATGGAAGCTGGCAGATGAACTCGGCGGACTTGATGTTATCAGAGATATGACACTTACTTGTTATAATGGTATTCCGGGTGAAGGATGCGGTCATTGTCCATCCTGTAAGCTCAGAAAAAAAGGATACGATCTTTACATGGAATATAAAAAGAATCACAATGCATAAAGCATAAGTCAGACGGGAACAGAGCAATCGGATAAATGTGTTCCTGTAAACAGTAATGAGGTATGAATATGAAGAAGATGCTGTTTATTGTAAATCCCAAAGCGGGACGAACAACTTTGAAGAATTGTCTTATAGATGTGATAGATGTCTTTTGCAAGAAAGAATATGAAGTCAGAATTTATCTGACACAGGGAGTCGGCGATGCTGCCCGTGTCGTAAAAGAAGAAGGAGAGAACTACGATGTGATCGTATGTGCCGGAGGTGACGGAACGCTTGGTAATACAGTCACAGGATTTATGGAATGTGGACTGAACCGGCCGCTTGGCTATATCCCATGTGGCTCGACAAATGATTATGCCAGAAGTCTTGAGATCCCGAAAGAAGCAATCGAGGCAGCAGAACAGCTTGTCACTGCCGCACCTTTTTCAGTAGATGTCGGAGAATTGAATAAGAATTATTTTGTCTATGTTGCAGCATTTGGCATATTCTCTGATACATCATATGCAACCCCTCAGAATATGAAGAATATTTTAGGACATGCGGCATATGTATTACAGGGTATGAAGAGTCTTGTAAATGTTCCCACATATAATCTGAAGATAGAATTTAATAACCAGACATATACCGGTGAGTTTATGTTCGGTATGATATCGAATTCAGTATCGGTCGGCGGATATAAAAGTCTGACCAGCCATGGAGTTGAATTCGACGATGGTTTATTTGAAGGAGTCCTGATTCGCAAGATCCAGAATCTTGCAGATCTCCAGAGAATCATCAATTCGCTGCTCCTTGGAAATACGAATGAGACCAATATGGTAGCATTCCGAACCAATCGTGTCGTGATCGAGAGCGAAGAACCGATCGCATGGACACTGGATGGAGAGTATGGCGGGGAGTATACCACATCCGAGATCTCTGTACATCGGAGAGCAGTTTCTCTGCTGGTATCACCGGAAGAAGAAAAAGAAGAAGTTAAGTAGTTCAAACTGAGTTGAAAGAAAGAGGTTTACAGTTATGGGTAAATATTTTGGAACAGATGGATTCAGAGGTGAGGCAAATAAGGATCTTACTGTACAGCACAGCTTCAAGGTCGGACGTTATCTTGGCTATTATTATGGCAAGAAGAATCCGGAAGGCAAGGCAAAGGTGGTTATCGGTAAGGATACCAGACGTTCAAGTTATATGTTTGAATATGCATTAGTTGCGGGCTTAACGGCAAGTGGTGCAGATGTATATCTGATGCATGTAACACCGACGCCAAGTGTTTCTTATATTGTCAGAACGGATGGCTTCGACTGTGGAATCATGATCTCGGCAAGCCACAATCCATACTATGACAATGGTATCAAGATCATCAATGGCATGGGTTACAAATTAGAGGCTGCGGTTGAAGAAGAGATCGAGCGTTATATCGATGGTGAGATTCCGGAGATTCCACTGGCTACAAAAGAAAATATCGGATGCACGATTGATTACTCTATGGGAAGAAACCGTTACATGGGATACCTGATGACGATCCCTACCCGATCCTTTAAGAATATGAGAGTTGGCCTGGACTGTGCAAATGGTGCAGCCTATCAGGTTGCAAAGGCAGTATTTGATGCACTCGGAGCAAAGACCTATGTAATCAATAATGATCCGGACGGAACCAATATCAATACAAATTGTGGATCTACCCATATTGAGGGACTGCAGAAGTTTGTAGTAGAAAAAGGACTGGATGTAGGATTTGCTTATGACGGTGATGCAGATCGTTGTCTGTGTGTTGATGATAAGGGTGAGTTAGTAGACGGAGATAAGATCCTGTATGTCTGCGGACGTTATATGAAGGAACGTGGAGAACTGAATAAGAATACCATCGTAACAACGATCATGTCAAACCTTGGCTTATATAAAGCACTGGATAAGAAGGGAATCTCCTATGATAAGACAGCAGTCGGTGACAAATATGTATTTGAATCCATGATGGAGCATGGATATTCTATCGGCGGCGAACAGTCAGGACATATCATCTTCTCCAAATATGCAACGACCGGAGATGGTGTATTGACGTCTTTGAAGATCATGGAAGTTATTCTGGAACGCAAATGTAAATTATCAGAGTGCTTCAAGAGCCTGACGATCTTCCCACAGCTTCTGGTAAATGTAAAGGTATCCAGTAAGGATGCGGTTATGAATGATCCGGATGTGCAGGCATTAAATCAGAAGATCGCAGAGGAGCTTGGTTCTGACGGAAGACTTCTTCTTCGCCAGAGCGGAACAGAACCGCTTATTCGTGTTATGGTAGAAGCAGAGAGTGATGAGCTCTGCAACAAATATGTATATCAGATGGTAGATCTGATCAAAGAGAAAGGTTATGCAATATAGAGAAAATGGCTGTTAATTTCCGGAATAATTTTTCACATTCCAACATTGACAGAAAAACAGAAAACGTATAAAGTCTTAGTGTGTTAAAAAATAAAATACGAGAGGCAAAACATGAACGAGAATATAAGATCCCATTATTTTGAGAATGATGACAAGATGCATGAAGAATGTGGTGTTTTCGGAATGTATGATTTTGACAACAATGATGTTGCAACCTCCATTTATTATGGATTGTTTGCATTGCAACATCGAGGACAGGAGAGCTGTGGTATCGCAGTATCAGACACGGAAGGTCCCAAGGGGAAGGTAAGCTCCATGAAGGGCATGGGTCTGGTAAACGAGGTGTACACACCGGAATCCTTTGAGAAATTAAAAGGAAATATCGGTGTCGGACATGTCAGATATTCAACTGCCGGCGCGAGTACGATAGAAAATGCTCAGCCATTAGTCTTGAACTATGTAAAAGGTACACTTGGTCTTGCACACAACGGTAATCTGATCAATGCGCCGGAGCTTCGTAAGGAACTGGCACTTACAGGTGCGATCTTCCAGACGACGATCGACTCCGAGGTTATTGCTTATCATATCGCAAGAGAACGTGTGAACAGTGCAAGTGCCGAGGAAGCAGTTATGAAAGCACTCAGAAAAGTGAAGGGATCTTATTCACTTGTAGTAATGAGTCCAAGAAAGCTGATCGGAGCCAGAGATCCATTTGGATTCCGCCCGCTCTGTATCGGAAAACGTGATAATGCCTATATTCTTGCATCGGAAAGCTGTGCCCTTGATACGATCGGTGCAGAATTTATCCGTGATGTAGAGCCCGGAGAAGTCGTAACGATCTCACCGGAGTATGGTATTCAGTCCTATAAGGATATGTGTCAGGAGAAGCATGCAAGATGTATCTTTGAATATATCTATTTTGCCCGTCCGGATTCCGTATTTGACGGAATGGGAATCTATGAATCCCGACTGATCGCGGGAAGATGTCTTGCAAAGGACAGTCCGGTAGATGCAGATATGGTTGTAGGTGTTCCGGAATCGGGAAATGCAGCAGCTCAGGGATATTCACTGGAATCCGGCATTCCATACGGAACGGCATTTGTCAAGAATGGCTATGTCGGCAGAACATTCATCAAGCCACAGCAGAGCCAGAGAGAGTCCAGTGTTCGCGTGAAGTTAAATGTATTAAAAGAAGCGGTAAAGGGTAAGCGTATCATTATGATCGATGATTCCATTGTCAGAGGTACAACCTCAGACCGTATCGTAGGAATGCTTCGTGAGGCTGGCGCAAAGGAAGTTCATGTAAGGATCAGTTCGCCTCCGTTCTTATATCCTTGTTATTTTGGAACGGATATCCCGGACAGAGAGCAGTTGATCGCATATAACCGTTCGGTTGATGAGATCTGCAAGATCATCGGCGCCGATTCCCTTGCTTATCTTCGCAAGGAGCGGTTGCTAGAGATCTCCGGTGGAAGACAGTACTGCCACGGCTGCTTTACAGGGGAATATCCGATGGAGCCACCAAAGGAAGATATCCGCGGAGAACATGAGAATTTCAAACGCGGTGAAGATTCAAAAGTAAAATAAAGAAATACAGGAGAGGTAAAAATGAGTACAGACAGATACACAAGCCCATTCTGCGAGAGATATGCAAGTAAAGAAATGCAGTATATTTTCTCTCCGGATAAGAAGTTTAAGACATGGAGAAAATTATGGATCGCCCTTGCAGAAACGGAGTATGAACTCGGCCTTTCTGAAAACGGCAAGCCGGTTATCTCACAGGAGCAGATCAATGAGTTAAAGGCACATGCAGAGGACATCAATTATGATGTAGCAAAAGAGCGTGAGAAGATGGTTCGTCATGATGTTATGAGCCATGTATATGCATACGGCGTTCAGTGCCCAAAGGCTGCCGGCATCATCCATCTGGGAGCAACAAGCTGCTATGTTGGTGATAACACAGATGTTATCGTTATGACAGAGGCTATGAAGCTTGTCAGAAAGAAATTATTAAATGTGATCAACGAACTGTCCAAGTTCGCTATGGAATATAAAGATCTGCCGACACTGGCATTTACCCATTTCCAGCCTGCACAGCCAACAACTGTTGGTAAGCGTGCAACCTTATGGCTTCAGGAACTGATGTTGGATCTGTCTGATCTGGATTACATGATCGGTCAGCAGAAGCTCCTGGGATGTAAGGGAACAACAGGAACACAGGCAAGCTTCTTAGAGCTCTTTAACGGAGATCATGAGAAGGTTCGTCAGATCGATAAGAAGATCGCAGAGAAGATGGGATTTGAAGCATGCTATCCTGTATCCGGACAGACTTATTCCCGTAAGGTAGATTCCAGAGTGTTAAATGTACTTTCCGGTATCGCACAGAGTGCACATAAGTTCTCAAATGATATCCGTTTGTTACAGCACTTAAAAGAGATCGAGGAGCCATTTGAAAAGAACCAGATCGGTTCATCAGCAATGGCATATAAGAGAAATCCGATGAGAAGTGAGAGAATTGCATCTTTATCAAACTACGTTATGGCTGATGCATTAAATCCTGCATTTACAGCAGCAACACAGTGGTTTGAGAGAACACTGGATGATTCCGCAAACAAGCGTGTATCTATCCGGAAGCATTCCTTGCGATCGACGGTATCTTAGACCTGTATCTGAATGTTGTAGATGGTCTGGTTGTATATGATAAGGTTATCTATCAGAGATTCATGAAGGAGATTCCGTTTATGGCAACTGAGAATATCATGATGGATGCTGTAAAACGTGGCGGCAATCGTCAGGAGCTGCATGAGCTTATCCGTGAATACTCCATGCAGGCAGGCGCAACTGTAAAGAAAGAGGGCAAGGAAAATAACCTTGTTGATCTGATCGCAGCAGATCCTGCATTTGGCATGACCAAGGAAGAGATCGAAGCCATCCTTGAGCCAAAGAACTTTGTCGGACGCGCACCGGAGCAGACCGAAGAATTCATCACAGAGGTTGTAAAGCCGGTACTTGATGCAAATAAAGACGTACTTGGCATGACCGCTGAGATCAACGTATAAAAGTTAAATATCACATGAATCAATTAGGGATGCATATCCCCTGTAATGACGTGTTGTGGTTTCTATTCAGTGCACATACCTGATTCGTAAATGCTCTTGTGCTAACTCGCCTTCGGCTCAAACAAGCACTCGCATTTACTGGTAATGTGTACTTCGTAACGAAATCCTCACAATGTCATTACAAGGGGATATGCATCCCTGATTAATTCATGTGATATTTTGTTATAGCGTTATAATCAATATAGCTCAGAAGTTCATTAACAGTTAAAGGACCAATTATCGGATGACAGGAAAGCTACAGCAATTCCATCAACTTCATAGCGGCGATGCTCATGCCACGTCTGCGGTCGCTGATGATGCACATGTTCCGCTTGGGAATGTGCTTCTTGAAATTTAACCGGAAGATCTCACCACGGTCAATATAGTCACCGGCAAAGTCGGCCACAATCGATCCGATTCCAAGGTTCCTCTTTGCAAACTGTGCGATCATATCACTGGTTGCAAGCTCGAATTCAGGGGTCAGCGTGACGCCTTCATTTGCAAGAAACTGATCCACATAGGCTCTTGTGCTGGTGTCATTTTCCAGACAGATGATCGGAAGCTTTTGCAGATCTTGATAGTCAAGAATTTTTCCTTTCAGATCGTTGAATCTTGGACCGGCTATAAAGATGTCTTCAATCTCCCGCGCGTTTCGAATCTCCATATTCGGATTCTGTGGGAGAGGAGTTGTAACGATACCGAAGTCAATGTTATTTGCAAATAAGTGATCGATCGTACTTGGGGTCGGTGCATTTGTTACATGTACTTTGATGCCGGGATAGAGCTGGTGGAAGCGTTCGAGATGCGGAAGCAGATAGAACTGGAGTGTCATATCACTGGCTCCGATCCGGATCTCACCGGTTTCTAAGTGCATCAGTCGGGCAAGCTGCTGTTCGCCCATGGAGATTGCCTCGTATCCTTCGGATACATGTTTGTAGAGAAGTTCGCCTGCACCTGTCAGGGATACACCTTTTTTCGTCCGAATAAACAGGTTGATACCGATTGCCTGTTCTAAAGATTTGACTGCCTGACTGACAGCGGGCTGGGATACGCACAGCTCTTTGGCAGCAGCAGAGATGCTTGCTGTCTTTGCCACGTAGTAGAAAATTTTATAATATTCATAATTAATATCCATAATCGAAGCTCCTGATCAATCGTTATATTGAAAGTGTAAACCGAACCAATGTATTTGTAAAGAATAAATATAAGTACACCTTATGCTATATATAATTAATATCGATTTTACTTATAATACATACATGCTATAATGTATAAGTAATTGAGTTCAATTTCGGAAGATATTTCCGGGAAAATGCCATGAAAGCGAGGATAAAAATATGGTAAGAGCGGTTGTCGGAGCCAACTGGGGCGACGAAGGAAAAGGTAAAATAACAGATATGCTGGCGGAAACATCTGATATTATTGTCAGATTTCAGGGTGGTGCAAATGCAGGTCACACAATTGTAAATGACTATGGTAAATTTGCATTGCATACACTTCCGTCCGGTTGTTTCTATGATCATACAACAAGTGTTATCGGAAATGGTGTAGCATTAAATATCCCGGTTCTGTTCAAAGAGCTGAACAGCATCGTAGAAAAGGGAGTTCCAATGCCAAAGATCCTGATCTCAGACAGAGCACAGATGGTTATGCCGTATCATATTCTGTTTGATGAGTACGAGGAGGAGAGACTGGCCGGTAAGTCATTCGGATCTACAAAGTCAGGTATCGCACCATTCTATTCAGACAAATATGCAAAGATCGGTTTCCAGGTAAGCGAACTGTTTGACACAGAGGAAGAATTGAAGGATAAGATCAGCAGAGTTATCGCATCCAAGAATGTTCTGCTTGAGTATCTGTATAAGAAGCCACTTCTTACAGTAGATGAAGTATATGAAACATTGATGGAGTACAAGGCTATCGTAGAGCCATATGTATGTGATGTATCCGCATATCTCCATGAAGCGATCAAAGCAGGCAAGACAATTCTGTTAGAAGGTCAGCTCGGAACATTAAAGGATCCGGATCATGGTATTTACCCTATGGTTACATCATCATCACACTGGCTGCTTATGGTGCAATCGGTGCCGGTATTCCTCCATATGAGATCAAGCAGATCGTAACAGTAGTAAAGGCATATTCAAGTGCTGTAGGCGCCGGTGAGTTCGTCAGCGAGATCTTCGGAGATGAAGCAGATGAGTTAAGACGTCGTGGTGGTGATGGCGGTGAGTACGGTGCAACAACCGGACGTCCAAGACGTATGGGTTGGTTCGACTGTGTAGCTTCCAAGTATGGCTGCCGTATGCAGGGAACAACAGATGTAGCATTTACCGTACTTGATGTACTGGGTTATCTGGATGAGATTCCTGTATGTGTCGGATACGATATCGATGGTGAAGTAACAACAGACTTCCCTACAACAGCTAAGTTAAAGAAAGCTAAGCCTGTATATGAGGTTCTGCCGGGATGGAAGACAGATATCCGTGGTATCAAGAACTACGAAGATCTTCCAGAGAACTGCAGAAACTACATTGAGTTCATTGAGAAACATATCGGATATCCGATCACTATGGTTTCAAACGGACCAAAGAGAACCGACATTATCTACAGAAATAAATAATAAATAAAAAGAAAAACCATACCGACAGCATATATATTTGGGTGAATAGGTAAATCACATAAAAAATATATATGCTGCCGGTATGGTTTTTTGATTATATAGAAAAATCTGTATTAGAATATATTATGCAAGGCTCTTTTGACAACGCTTCAGCATCGCCGGGGTCTCCTGACCGAACTTGCGGCGAAGACGTTTTACAACATAGATATAGGCAGGAATCAGGAAGATATCTGCAAATATCCATGCGAGCGGACTGCCGAGTGCTACAAAGACATAACCGAATTTTGGTACCAGGATAAAGCCTGCGATCGTACGGGCAACCATTTCACAGATACCTGCGATAACGGCAAAGGCGGAATAGCCGAGCCCCTGAATCATAAACCGGACGATATTTACAAGGGCAAGCAGGATGTAAGCTCCTGAGTTGCCAAGCAGGAAATAATATACAAGCTTGATAATCTCTGTCTCTTCTGCATCCAGGAAGAGCAGTGCCAGATTCTTGCCGAATAACAGGATAAATACAAATGCAAGAATCGCATAGGCAATACCGAGTTTGATACATGCCTTTAAGCCGGCATCCACACGATCCATTTTCTTAGCACCGACATTTTGTCCACCGTAGGTTGCCATTGTCGATCCCATGGCATCAAACGGACAGCAGAGGAACATGGAAATCTTTGTTCCGGCGGATACGGCAGCAATAACGGATTCACCCATCGAATTAACTGCAGCCTGAAGAATAACACTGCCGATCGCTGTAATCGAGTACTGAAGCCCCATCGGAACACCCATACCGCATAAGGTCAGACAGTGGCGCATACTAAATGCCCAGTCCTGTTTTGTAAAATGAAGATATCCGAGCTTCTTACACATATAGATCAGACAGCCGACACCGGAGATTGCCTGTGCAACAACGGTTGCAACAGCAGCACCGGCGACACCCATCGGACGAACTAACAGGATATCCAGTACGATATTTAACAGGGAGGATGCGATCAGACAGACAACAGGGGTTACACTGTCGCCGAGAGAACGCAGGATACCGGAAACCATATTATAAAGGAAGGTTGCAGGTATTCCCATAAATATAATAAATATGTAGATAAATGCCTGATCCAGGATGCTGTCCGGTGTTTTCATCCAGATCAGAATATTTCTGGTAAGAATTCCGACTGCAACTGTCATAACGGCAGCGAAGAAGATCGAAGCCCAGACACAGTTTGTAATGTACTTCTTCATATTATCAGTGTCCTTTGCTCCAAAGGCCTGAGCAACCGGGATGGCAAAACCATTGCAAATACCGATGCAGAAACCGAGTATCATAAAGTTGATCGATCCGGTTGAGCCGACGGCTGCAAGTGCATCGACACCCAGAAATTTACCAACGATGATTGTATCGACCATGTTATAAAATTGCTGGAATAAAAGCCCAAATAATAATGGCAATCCAAAGTTCAAGATCAGTTTCATAGGATTGCCTTCAGTCAGATCCTTGGAACCGTTAATTTTTTTCAGTAAGTTTTTCAATGATTTTACCTCCTTGTGTTAGTTTAGTCGTTGCGAACAGTTTATTTACGAATCATACTGACATTGCCAACAGGGAACGCTTCCGCTCGTTGAGTCCTGCAGCGGTACTAAGATGCCGCTTATGCGCCATCGAGAACCGGCGGACTCAAATGTCCCTGTATTGGCAAGTCGTATGATTCTATTAAATAAACTGCCCGCAACGACTTCCATATTCTAAATGCATACTGGATATTACTTCTTTTTATAAGAAAAATCAATCTGGTAAAAATCATGTTTTTTGTCGGGGGTTTTAGTACAAAATGTCATGTTTACTCTGGCTTGCTTTTTATGACTGTAGAAAATATAATAGAGAACAGAAAATATACAGAAAGAACGAGGAAAACACATGCAGCATACCGTAAAGAAAAACAGAGCAACCAGAATTGCATACCGGATGGTTGGTGTATTTTTTGTTGTTATCGGAGCAGCATTTATCCTGTTGATGATCAAATCCCATGGCAGTACCGGTGGTCGTATTTTTAAGCTGGCATTTGGTCTTGCACTTGGAGTATACGGACTGGTGCTGGTGAAATCATCATTTCGAAAATCGGCATTTGATCTGACCTATCATTTTGAAGACGATGAATTGATCATAGAAAAGGGAAAGAAATCTTATCATACTCCATATGAGAAGATTACAAATGTGAATCTGGTCATTCCGGATCCGCATTTGCCATATTACATATTGAAGATCGATATAGGAAAAGAGCAATTCGTACTGCCGTTCAGCGGAAAACGTGATAAGTGCGATGCGATCTATTATCATTTATTAAAGAAGATGGGAATTTATCAGGAAAGTGAGACAGAAAGAAGGTAAATCATGAAAGAAAAAATCCTTGCGTTGCTTCGGACAAGCAGTGATATATATCCGGTCAGGCGATCTGTGAGAAATTAGGTGTCTCAAGAACCGCTGTCTGGAAAAACATCAATGCCTTAAAGGCAGAAGGCTACATTATAGATGCTGTAAATAATAAAGGCTATCGGCTGGTCGGAGAGCCGGATATCGTTACGAAAGAGAAGATAGAGGCAGCACTCACGACATCGGTGATCGGAAGAGAACTGTATTATTATGATGAGACGGATTCCACAAATATACGGGCAAAGCTTGCAGGAGAGACAGATGGAACACACGGAGCGTTGTTTGTTGCAAACGAACAGAATGCAGGACGAGGAAGAAGAGGAAGGGCATGGAGCACCCCGAAGGGAACCAGTATAGCCATGACATTTCTGCTCCGTCCGGATGTGCCGATCGAGAATGTATCCAGACTTACGATCCTGTCGGCACTTGCAACGGCGCGTGCTCTTGCTGATACAGCGTGCTTACAGGCACAGATCAAATGGCCGAATGATGTTGTAGTCGGCGGCAAGAAGATCTGTGGCATTCTTACAGAGATGAGTTCGGAAGGTATGGATATCAAATATGCAGTTGTAGGTATCGGCATCAATGTATCCATGATGGAATTTCCGGAAGAACTGGCAGATAAGGCGACATCGATCAAGCTGGAAAACGGAACCGGCTGTGACAGAAGCAAACTGGTCGCCAGTGTGGCAAATCATTTTGAAGAGCTGTATGACGCATTTGTCAAATGTCAGGATCTTCAGTTCATGCTGGATGAATATAATTCCATCCTTGTGAACAAGGATGAACAGGTCTATGTGATCGAAGGATATAACCGGACAGAATACACAGCCCTCGGACTTGCACCAAATGGAGGACTTCGTGTAAAGGATAAAGATGGACAGGAGTCGATCATTATATCCGGGGAAGTGTCCGTGCGCGGAATTTACGGATATGTGTAAAAAACTTTCAAAAAACTGGAAATAGCAACATTTTTCATGTATAATTCTAGGCGTGTATAAAAATAGGTAAGTAATTAGAACTATAATAAAAGAACATGGAGGAACGAGCAAGATGGAAAAAATTCAAATGACTACCCCTTTAGTAGAGATGGATGGAGATGAGATGACCAGGATTCTCTGGAAGATGATCAAGGATGAACTGATCTATCCATTTATCGATCTGAAATCCGAGTATTACGATCTGGGACTTGAATATAGAAATGAGACAAATGATCAGGTAACATTTGATTCCGCATATGCAACACAGAAGTATGGCGTAGCTGTTAAATGTGCAACGATCACACCAAATGCTGCACGTATGACAGAGTATGACCTGAAAGAAATGTGGAAGAGTCCAAATGGAACGATCCGTGCAATCCTCGACGGAACTGTATTCCGTACACCAATCATCGTAAAGGGCATTGAGCCATGTGTAAAGAACTGGAAGGCTCCTATTACAATCGCAAGACATGCATATGGTGATGTATATAAGAACGTAGAGATCAAGGTTCCGGGTGCCGGGAAGGCTGAACTGGTGTTTACAGGTGCAGATGGTACAGTGATCAAAGAGACGATCCATGAATTCGACGGACCGGGTGTGATCCAGGGACAGCACAACATCAATAAGTCAATTGAAAGCTTTGCAAGATGCTGTTTCAACTATGCGCTGGATATCAAGCAGACAATCTGGTTTGCAACCAAGGATACGATTTCAAAGAAATACGACCATACATTCAAAGATATCTTCCAGGAGATCTTTGATAAAGAATACAAAGAGAAATTCGATGCAGCAGGTATTGAATATTTCTATACACTGATCGACGATGCTGTAGCAAGAGTAATGAAGTCCGAGGGTGGATTCATCTGGGCATGTAAGAACTACGATGGTGACGTAATGAGTGATATGATCTCATCCGCATTTGGTTCACTGGCCATGATGACATCTGTACTGGTTTCTCCGGATGGAAAGTATGAGTACGAAGCTGCACACGGAACAGTTCAGAGACACTACTACAAGCACTTAAAGGGTGAAGAAACATCCACAAACTCTGTTGCAACAATCTTTGCATGGACAGGCGCACTTAGAAAACGTGGTGAACTGGATGGCATCGACGCTCTGGTTGATTTCGCAAACAAGCTTGAGAAAGCGACGATCGCAACGATCGAATCCGGAAAGATGACAAAGGATCTTGCACTTATCACAACCCTTGAGAATCCAACTGTATTAAACAGCGAGAACTTCATCAAGGCAATCCGTGAGACCTTAGAGGGCATGTTATAAAATAACTATAAAAATGTTGTTTTTATAATATGATTTGAGTATAATAAATATAAGAATAGAGATATTCTCGATGAAAGAGCATCGTAAAAAGTTGGGCTGCAAATGGAGCAGGGTAAAAAATCCATTTCATTAGATATCTTAATTGATATCGAGCCGTGCAATCAGGATATGGTTGTAGTCCACGTGGGGGACTTAATGATTTCCACGCCGATTTAGATATCTTAACTGGATATCGAGGCTGACAACCAGCATAAAACTCTTTATGAAGAATACAAAGAGGAGTGTGGTTTTCATCACACTCCTCTTTGCATATGATGAGGTGTGAATGGCTACAAAGACAGAAAAGAAAAATAAAATACGACAGGGAATAATAGAATCGGCTGAAATATACAGTAAAATGTTAGCGGGTAAAGTATTTTTATATGTATATGGTGAAGAATATTTTGAGGTATCCTTTCCGGTGGATCATTTTCTTCACTTGACCGGAGTAGAAACAAACTTATCAGCCAGAGAATTTTATAAGAATGCGAAAAGAAGAAAGCTTACCAATAATCAGTTTTATTTTGATGCAAGGCACCCGTTTGCTAATGTAAAAAAGAAAATACCGTGTTTAAAGAGATTGCCAGAATTGACAAATGATACGGTATGTATTCTTAAAGATCTGAAGACTATTACGATTGTATATAAATTGAGTGTAACAAATCTGGAATTCACATTAGGCTTAATAGAGAGTAAAGATCAACAAGAAAAAAACAAAAAGACTTATTTCTTCCTATGTCATTGAGAGTAGAAGATTCATCAATAGAAAGAAGTAATGGTGGAGACATAGTCGATTTTATATTTGCAAAAGAAGCGTGTATTGATAAATATAATAAAATATTAGTATCAGATAAGAATAAAACTATTCCGGATTGTGTGAAGCATTTAATAAATAGTGAATTATATAACTTGAGATAAATAGAATATAAGACATAAAAAGGAAGGTGGAATGCCTTCCTTTTTATGTAGACTTGCAAACAACGGAGTTATGTGGTACACTCTAACTAATTTTGTGGTACTATAAATAAAACCCAGACAAGGAGACATACCATGGTTATTACAGACGAAACAATCGATTATGTAGGTATTCTGGCGAAGCTTGAGCTTTCCGATGAGGAGAAGGAGCAGGCAAAGAAAGATATGTCAGATATGCTTGACTATGTAAGTAAGTTAAACGAACTGGACACTGAGAATGTGGAAGCAATGAGCCATACATTTTCTTATAATAATGTATTCCGTGAAGATGAAGTAACAAATGGCGATGACAGAGAGAATATGCTGTCAAATGCACCGGAGCAGAAAGATGGCTGCTATAAGGTGCCAAGAACATTTGATTAGGAGGTAACGGACATTGGATATGATGAGTATGACAGCAGTAGAGCTTGGAAAGAAGATCAAGGCCGGAGAGATCTCCGTTATGGAAGCAACCAAAGCCTGCATCGAGAATATAAAGACATACGACAAAGAATATAACTGTTTTATCAACGTAGATGAAGAAGGTGCATTCAAACAGGCAGAAGAAATACAGAAGAAGATCGACAGCGGCGAGCTGACAGGCCCGCTGGCAGGTGTGCCGATCGCGATCAAGGATAATATGTGTCAGAACGGTGTACTTACCACCTGCGCATCCAAGATCTTATCAAACTTTGTACCGACCTATACATCAGATGCTGTTGTGAAATTAATGGAAGCAGGAGCCGTGATCGTAGGTAAGACCAATATGGACGAGTTCGCAATGGGAAGTACAACCGAGACTTCTTATTATGGCGAGACAAAGAATCCGTGGGATACAAATAAAGTTCCGGGTGGTTCTTCCGGTGGATCAGCAGCCGCTGTTGCAGCAGAAGAAGTACCGTGTGCACTCGGTTCCGATACCGGTGGATCTATCCGTCAGCCGGCAGCATTCTGTGGTGTAACAGGAATCAAGCCGACATATGGCAGAGTATCTAGATACGGTCTGGTTGCATATGGTTCATCTCTTGACCAGATCGGACCACTTGCAAAGGATGTAACAGACTGCGCAACGATATTAGAGATCATTTCCCAGTATGATAAGAAAGATTCTACATCTGTAGAACGTACCGATAATGATTTTACAAGTGCATTAAAGGACGATGTAAAGGGTATGCGCATCGGACTTCCAAAGGACTACTTCACAGAAGGACTGGATCCGGAGATCAAGGATGCTGTGTACCATGTAGCTGAAGTATTAAAAGAAAAAGGTGCGATCGTGGAAGAATTCGATCTTGGTATGGTAGAATATGCGATTCCTGCATATTATATCATTGCATCTGCAGAGGCAAGTTCGAATCTGGAGCGTTTCGACGGCGTAAAATACGGCTATCGTACAGCAGAGTATACAGACCTTCACAACATGTATAAGAAGACACGTTCCGAAGGATTTGGTGCAGAAGTAAAGAGACGTATCATGTTAGGCTCCTTTACCCTGTCATCCGGTTACTATGATGCATACTATGTAAAAGCACTTAAGGTAAAAGCCCTGATCAAACAGGCTTATGATAAAGCATTTGCAAAATACGATATCATCCTCGGTCCGGTTGCACCTACAACTGCACTGACCATGGGTGAATCCTTATCCGATCCGATCAAGATGTATCTGGGCGATGTATACACCGTTCCGGTTAACCTTGCAGGACTTCCGGGTATTTCCCTTCCATGCGGGTACGACAAAGACGGCATGCCGATCGGTGTCCAGATGGTAGGAGATGCATTTAACGAGAAAGCAATCATTCAGGCGGCATATGCATTTGAGCAGACAAGAGAGTACAAGCAGCCTGCCGCTGTAGCAGAAAGGGGTCTGTAAGATGAGTAAAGTATACGAAACCGTGATTGGTCTGGAGGTTCATGTAGAGCTTGCGACAAAGACGAAGATATTCTGCGGCTGCAGTACCGCATTTGGTGGTGCACCGAATACACATACATGTCCGGTCTGTACCGGTATGCCGGGTTCCCTTCCGGTACTGAATAAAGGGGTAGTAGAAAAAGCAGTTGCTGTCGGTCTTGCAACCAACTGTACGATCACACAGAACTGTAAATTTGATCGTAAGAATTATTTCTATCCGGATAACCCACAGAACTATCAGATCTCTCAGCTGTACTACCCAATCTGCAGAAACGGAAAGGTAGAGATCGAAGTAGAGGGCAAGAAGAAATTCGTAAGGATCCATGAGATCCATATGGAAGAGGATGCAGGTAAACTGGTACATGATCCATATACAGACAGTTCACTGGTCGATTTCAACCGTTCCGGTGTACCTCTGATCGAGATCGTATCTGAGCCGGATATGCGTTCTGCGGAAGAAGTAATTGCTTATCTTGAGAAATTACGTCTGATCATCCAGTATCTCGGAGCATCAGACTGTAAGTTAAATGAAGGTTCGATGCGTGCCGATGTCAACCTGTCTGTTCGTGAAGTTGGAGCAGAAGAATTCGGAACAAGAACAGAGACAAAGAACCTGAACTCATTCAAGGCTATCGCCCATGCGATCGAGAATGAGAGAGAACGTCAGATCGATCTGATCGAAGCAGGCGAAAAGGTTGTACAGGAGACCAGAAGATGGGATGATACCAAGGAATATTCATATCCTATGCGTTCCAAAGAGGATGCACAGGATTACCGTTATTTCCCTGATCCTGACCTTGTACCGGTACAGATCAGTGACGAGTGGATGGAGGAGATCCGAAGCCGTCAGCCGGAATTCCGGGATGAGAAGAAGATCCGGTATAAAGAAGAGTATGATATCCCAGACTATGATATAGATATCATTACAAATACAAAGAAGATGGCAGACCTTTTCGAGGAGACGATCGCTCTCGGAGCAAATCCGAAGAAGGTATCCAACTGGCTGATGGGAGAGACCATGCGTCTGATGAAAGAACATTCCATCGATGCAGATGAGTTGTCATTTAGCGCAGAGCACCTTGCAAAGCTGATACAGATGGTAGATGCGAAAGCCATCAACAGCAATGTCGCAAAGGAAGTATTTGAGAAGATATTTACAGATGATATTGAACCGGAAAGCTATGTAAAAGAACATGGACTCGCCACCGTAAATGATGAAGGTGCACTCCGCAAGGTCGTAGAAGAAGTTATTGCCAATAATCCAAAAGCAATCGAAGACTTCCGTGGCGGAAAAGAAAAAGCACTTGGCGCATTGGTTGGACAGACCATGAAAGCAATGAAAGGCAAGGCAGATCCGGCATCCGTAAACCAGATGCTCCGTGAACTGTTAAAATAATCGATACCAATAGAAAAAAATGAAGAGAAAGCAGGTGGCATATCCACCTGATGACCACCTCTCATGGTGGGATGGAGATTGATATGGAAGAAACCAGACATGTGAGAAAGAGAGACATTTACAAACGTATTATCACATTTTCGGAAGGCGTGCTTCTGTTAGCTGCGGAAGTACTGCTGTTTGCGAGAATGTGGTATACCGAATATGCAGATAATACTCAGGCTATCCAGATTCCGTTCTGGAACAAAGGTAACTGGGCGGTAATCGGTATGTATGCGATTATCATTTATCTGTTTACGAAGCTGTATGGTGGTTATAAAGTAGGCTTCCTCCGGGTGATGGATGTTCTCTTTTCACAGATATTATCATTGGTCTGTGCAAATATCGTAGGTTATGTCGAGCTGTGTATCATTGCCCGTAATTATCTGCCGGCACTGAACATGATCGAGCTTACATTCTTAGAGATCATAGTTATATTTATATGGGTATTTGTCTGCAGGATGATGTACCGTAAGTTTTATCCTCCAAGACATTTACTGCTTGTCTACGGATATAAGACACCGACCGAATTCATTGATAAGATCAATGCCAGAAAAGACAAATACATCATTGCTGACCGTATTCATGTCAGTGAAGGTGAGAAAGCATTAAAAGAAAAAATCTTACAGTACGATGGTGTTATCCTTTGTGAGACAAAGGCATATATCAGAAACGAATTGGTAAAATACTGCTTCGAGCATTCGATCCGTTCGTATGTGGTACCGAAGTTATCGGATATCATTATCTTAGGAGCAGAACCGATCCATTTGTTTGATACACCGTTATTATTATCCAGAAACCAGGGACTGACAGGAGAAGATATGATCTTCAAGCGTCTGATGGATATCATCGTATCCCTGATCATGATCATTATCTTTTCACCGTTTATGATCCTGATCGCACTTGCGATCAAGCTCTATGACAGAGGCCCTGTATTCTATAAACAGAATCGTCTGACCTTAAATGGCAGGGTATTCAAGATCATGAAATTCAGAAGTATGCGGATGGACTCCGAGGAACATGGCGCACAGCTTGCAAGAAAGCATGATGACAGAATCACACCGGTTGGCCGTGTGATCCGTGCCACACACTTAGACGAGCTGCCACAGCTCTTTAATATCTTAAAGGGCGATATGTCAGTCGTAGGCCCTAGACCGGAGCGCCCGGAGATCGCAGCACAGTATAGGGAGACTTTCCCGGAATTCGACTATCGTCTGAAGATGAAGGCCGGACTTACCGGATATGCACAGGTTTACGGTAAATATAACACCACACCGAGAGATAAGGTGAAACTTGACCTGACATATTATGAGCAGTATTCCTTATGGCTGGATCTGAAGCTGATCCTGCTGACCTTCAAGATCTTATTCCAGAAGGAGAATACGGAAGGAATCGATGCAAATCAGACGACAGCGATCCGCGAAGACAGGACAAAGAAAACAGGCATCAAGCATCCGCATGATGAAGCCGAGGATGCCTTCTATAGTGTAGAGGAAAAGAAATAAATGAAACCAGAAGTATCCGTGATCATTCCGGCATATAATTGCAGCAGAACAATTAAACAGACAATCGATTCCGCACTTTGTCAGGATGTGATATCAGAGATCATCGTGATCAACGACTGTTCGCCGGAGGATCTGACGGAGTGCCTGGCAGAATATAAAAGCAATCCACAGGTCAGACTATATAAGAATGAAACCAATCTTGGCGTAGCAGCAACGAGAAATAAAGGTGTGCAGCTTGCAGAGGGCGAATATGTAGCATTCTTAGATTCCGATGATATCTGGCGGCCGGGAAAGCTCTCAAAGCAGCTTGCTGTTATGAAGAAGACCGGAGTGGTATTATCCTCAACTGCCAGAGAACTGATGGAAGAGGACGGAACCCATACCGGGCGGATCTTGCCGGTACCGGAGAAGATCACTTATAAAGGTATGTTATATGGAAATGTGATCAACTGCTCATCCGTAGTGATGAAGCGGGAGGTGGCAGCAGAGTTCCCGATGGGGGATGATGATGCTCACGAGGATTATATCTGCTGGCTGCAGATCCTTAAGAAATACGGGGAGGCAGCAGGCATCAATGAACCGTTATTGCTTTACCGGATGGTGAAGAACAGTAAATCAGGTTCCAAATTACATTCTGCAAAGATGACGTATCAGGTATACCGGAAGATGGGATTTGGAACAGTGAAGTCACTTGGATATTTTGCAGGATATGCGATACATGGAGTAAAGAAATATTTTCTTTAAATAAAAAGAAACGGAGCAGGGAGATGGCAGAGGAAATCAAGAGAGGTCCGGGAAGACCGACCGATAAACGGAAAGACACAATTCTAAGACTTAGGATCGACACAGATACACATGAACTGCTTTCAAGATATGCAAAGCAGAAGGGCGTATCCATGTCGGAAATCGTCAGAGAGGCAGTCTATGGTATTGTAAAACAGGCGAACATAGAAGAATAAGACTGTCAGACAGGAGAACGTTGACCATGGAAACAAATAAGGAAGGGGATGTGACATTATCTGTCGTCATGCCCGCCTATAATGAAGGAGCACATATAACAGATAATCTGCTTGAAACCAGCAGAGTGCTGTCCGGTTTCGTCAAACGGTATGAGATCATAGCAGTTGACGACGGAAGTGCAGATAACACCGCAGAGTGCATCCGCCGGGCAGAAATGCAGGATACTCATATCAGAGGAATCTCATATCAGCCAAATGGTGGAAAAGGACATGCCATCCGGACAGGGATCGCAGCAGCAGAGGGACGATACATCGCATTTCTGGATTCCGATCTGGAACTGCCACCGATCCTGCTGAAACGATTCTTAAAGGATATGAAGGAGCAGGATGCCGATATAGTGATCGGTTCCAAGCTGCATCCGGAGTCGAAGCTCCATTATCCGATGCTGCGTAAGATCATGAGCTATGGATATTATCTGATGTTAAAGATGATGTTCCATTTGAACACCCACGATACACAGACCGGTATCAAGTTATTCAAAAAAGAAGTGATCAAACCAATCGTCAGCCGGATGCAGGCGGAAGGATATGCATTTGATATCGAGATTCTTGCCATGGCAGCAAAGATGGTAGAAAGATCTGCGAAGCTCCGATCGAACTGAACTACAGCCGGGATGACAGCAAGGGTGGAAGAAGGATCGGATTAAAGGATGTAGCAAAAGTCTTTAAAGAGACTGTTGAAGTAAGAAAACGTGTTATGCATTGAACAACGGACGTTAATTACTGTGCATATATATTATTCCGCAAAACGCGGTTTGTTGCATACAATGTATCTACAGTTATTAACTGACAGTGTAAAACAAGATAACGTAAATGCCACGAGTATGAGGTTTTGCTATATATTATGAAGCAAACCTATCTGAGCGTCGGTACTTAGGCTGCGTCCTTTGCAGCCTTATGTACCGCTACGTCGAAGATAGAGCGAGAGCGTTTTGCGGAATAATAGTATAGTTAACCTCATACATAGTGGCGACATAGAAATGTGAGGGAAAATATATGACATATGAAAACGCTTTAGAAGTGTTGAAAAAGTACGGGCAGGAGCATGTGCTCGCCTATTATGATGAATTGAACGATGAGGAGAAGCAGAGCCTGCTTTCCCAGATTGAAGAGATCGACTTCTCTATATTTGATGTATTAAAAGAGAAAGAATCAGACGGTAAGGAAGGAATGATCACACCAACAGAGGTTTTGACACTTGATACGATCAAGGACTATGAATTTGCCTATAAGGTGCTTGGTGAAACGGCGATCCAGAAAGGACAGCTCGCTCTTGTAATGCTTGCCGGAGGTCAGGGAACCAGACTTGGATTTGATGGGCCGAAGGGCACATATAATATCGGATTGACGAGAGATCTCTATATATTCGAATGTCAGGTGAAAACGATCCTGACTGTTGTGAGGACACTTGGACGATGGATCCATCTCTATATCATGACCAGTGATAAGAACTACGAAGCAACGACATCCTTCTTTGCAGAGCATAAGAATTTTGGATATAAGGAGGAGTATCTGCATTTCTTCAAACAGGAGCTGGTACCATCCGTTGATTTTAATGGAAAGATATTGATGGAAGCACCATCAAAGATCTGCCTGTCACCAAATGGAAATGGTGGCTGGTTCTCATCCATGAAACGGGCAGGACTGGTAGAACAGCTTGATAAAGAGGGCATCCGGTATATCAATGTATTTGCCGTGGACAATGTGTTACAGAAGATTGCAGATCCGGTATTCCTTGGTTCGATGATGATGGAAGATTATCAGTCGGCGGCAAAAGTCGTAAAGAAAGCAGATCCGTATGAGCGAGTGGGCGTCCTTTGTAATCTGGATGGAAAGCCACATATCGTAGAATATTATGAATTAACAGATGATATGCGGTTTGAAAAAAATGCAAACGGTGACTATGCCTATAACTATGGCGTGATCTTAAATTATATCTTCCCGGTTGATCAGTTGAAGGTGCTCTTAAACGAGAATATGCCGCTTCATGCTGCGAAGAAAGTTATTCCATATATGAATGAGAAAAAAGAGTTGGTAAAGCCGGCGGAGCCGAACGGCTATAAGTTCGAGACACTTGCTCTTGATATGCTTCAGTTCATGAATGACTGTCTGCCATTCGAGGTTGTCAGAGACTATGAATTTGCACCGATCAAGAATGCAGAGGGCGTGGATTCGCCGGAGACAGCGAGAGCGCTGCTAAAGAAGAATGGATATAAGTTGTAGAACTGCGTCGAATACTTTGGAAAAATTGCCTAAAATAACAGTATTATTTTCAGAAATATCTACATTCAACTTAAGCTTAGAAAATTGACTTTTAATAAGAATTGAATTATAGTTGTTAGTGGTTAAGAAGCGTTAAGGATTTCTAAGCCATTAACAACTGTATTTATATAGCTTGACTTGATAACGATACATGATGAACACATTTATGAGGGAAATGAGGGAATAGAATGTATAGAAAAGGGCCGCAGGGCTGGTTAAAGCATCTTGATTTTACAGTGCTGAATCTGATAGCACTGCATGCATCATATTGTATGGCATATTTTATACGGATGGGAACAGAAAATCCGTATCATAGTAAGTTATATCGGACAATTGCCGTACTTCTGACATTATTTCAATTATTAGTTACCATAGTATGTCATATATATAAAGGCGTGCTGAAACGGGGATATTTCCGTGAAGCTGTTGCGTCTGTGAAGCAGTCTGTACTGGTTGTACTTCTGGCAGTATTCGTTCTGTTCATGATGAAGATGGGTGCGGCCTATTCCAGAAAGGTTATGGCTTTGTTTGGCATGATTTATCTGGTTATGGGTTATGTGGTCACACTTCTCTGGAAGGAATATATACGAAGACATCGCGTGGCAAAGAAATCCATTGTAATTGTGACAGTCAAAGAATACCTGAATGCGTTATTTGCAGAAATGGATACAGAATACTATAATCTGTATCGGGTTGCAGGTGTTGTATTATTAGATGCAACTGAGGATGAGGCAGAAAACTACAATACAGAATATGCAGATTTGGAGCTTAGCATATATACATATTCAGACGAAGTTCTGGAACAGATCATGCATGGCTGGGTAGATGAGGTTTATGTGAATATACCATTTGAGAAGCATATTCCGGAGAATCTTCTGGGACAGTTTGCAGATATGGGAATCACGGTTCATGTGCGGGTGCGTGTTCCGGCAGAGCTTTCCGATTATCAGTATGTATTCGATAAACAGCTTGGTCATCATGTATTGACCGTCAGCACTACATATATAACAACGTATCAGGCATTTGTGAAGCGTGCAATCGATATCCTTGGAGGAATTGTGGGATGTATCTTTACAGGCATCCTTACGATTATTCTTGCACCTTGTATCTATATTGCATCACCGGGACCAATCTTCTTCTCCCAGTACCGTATCGGTAAGAATGGTAAGAAGTTCAAGATCTATAAATTCCGAAGCATGTATATGGATGCGGAAGCACGAAAAGCCGAACTGATGGAGCAGAATCAGGTCAAGGATGGTATGATGTTCAAGATGGAATATGATCCGCGAATCATCGGCTGCAAGAAGCTGCCGGATGGTACGATCAAGAAGGGCATCGGAAACCGGATCCGTGACTGGTCACTCGATGAATTCCCACAGTTTTTCAATGTGTTAAAGGGTGATATGAGTCTGATCGGAACCAGACCGCCAACAGAGGATGAATGGGAGAAATATTCTGCCCATCACAGAGGTCGTATGGCAATCAAGCGGGAATCACAGGACTATGGCAGGTCAGTGGAAGAAGTAACATCACGGATTTTGATGAGGTTGTAAGATTAGACCGTAAGTATATCGATGAATGGAGCCTTGTAAACGATATTAAGATACTGTTCAAGACAGTGGGTGTCGTGTTGAAGGGTGAAGGGTCGATGTAGGCGTGGTTAGGTATAGAAATGTAAGCGAAGAATAAGTACAGGTTATTTCATGGAAAATAAATGCTATTTATTTTTTGTTGTATATTATGCTAGATTTTGTCATCTTATAAGGGATGCACAAACAACTATTATTGAATATGAGGGGATTTGTCAGAAATTTGTTCAAGTGTTTGGAGAGAAAATGAAATGATTGCAGTTAATAGTTGAAAACAGGCAAGGTTAGATATTTAATGGAAATGAGGTATTGTATATGAAAGGTATTATTTTAGCTGGAGGAGCAGGAACTAGGCTTTATCCATTGACAATGGTTACATCAAAGCAATTATTACCAGTTTATGATAAACCGATGATTTATTATCCGTTATCAACATTGATGTTAGCGGGTATTAAAGATATTTTGATAATTTCAACACCAACGGATATTTTGAGATTTGAAGAATTATTGGGAGATGGTTCACAATTTGGCATTTCATTGTCGTATAAAGTTCAACCATCACCTGATGGATTAGCACAAGCGTTCATACTAGGAGAGAAGTTTATTGGCGGTGAACCATGTGCAATGATTCTTGGTGATAATATTTTTTATGGCAATGGTTTTTCAAAAATATTAAAGCAATGCGTTCTCAATGCAGAGGAGGGACAGGCTACGGTTTTTGGCTATTATGTGAAGGATCCAGAACGTTTCGGTGTCGTTGAATTTGATTCAAAGGGAAAGGCCCTTTCGGTAGAGGAAAAACCTGCTAATCCAAAGTCAAATTATGCAATTACTGGTCTTTATTTTTATCCTGCTGGAGTTAGTAAGATGGCTAAAAATATTCAGCCATCTGCAAGAGGAGAATTAGAAATAACTACATTGAATGATATGTACTTAAAGGCTAGTCTATTAAATGTTTCCTTATTGGGGCGGGGATTTGCTTGGCTCGATACGGGAACGATGGATTCATTGTTAGAAGCAGCAGAGTTTGTCCATATGATTGAAAAACGTCAAGGTGTAAAGATTTCCGCACCAGAAGAGATAGCATATAGGTATGGTTGGATAGATAAAAAATTACTTTTGGAATCAGCAATTCGATATGGAAAATCACCGTATGGTGAGCACTTGAAAAATGTTTCAGAACAAAAAATATATCACATGATAGAGGAATAAAAATGAAAAAATATTTAATTACCGGTTGTGCTGGATTTATTGGCTCAAATTTTGTTTATTATATGTTGAAAAAATATAAGGAGATTCTTCTCGTTAATCTTGATAAATTGACGTATGCAGGAAATCTTGAAAATTTGAAGGGAGTGGAGGGAGATTCTCGCCATGTGTTTGTACAGGGGGATATCTGCGATAGGGAACTCGTATCTAGTTTGTTTGAAAAATATAATTTCGATTTTGTAATCAATTTTGCAGCTGAGTCTCATGTTGATCGTTCTATCGCAAATCCTGAAGTTTTCGTTCAGACCAATGTAATGGGAACGGTCAATCTTCTTCAAAGAGCAAAAGAGGCTTGGTATGATGATTCTATGAAAATTTGGAAAGCAGGCAAGAAGTATTTGCAAGTAAGTACTGACGAAGTATATGGGGCACTTGGAGCCGATGGCTATTTTACAGAGATGACTTCGATTAATCCCCATTCTCCTTATAGTGCATCTAAGGCATCCGCAGACCATTTTGTACAAGCATTTCATGATACTTATGGTATGCCAATTAACATTACTAGATGTTCTAATAACTATGGGCCATATCAATTCCCGGAAAAATTGATTCCTCTGATGATTAATAATGTGAAGCAACATAAGTCGCTTCCGGTTTACGGTGATGGTATGCAGATTCGTGACTGGTTGTATGTTGAGGATCACTGCAAGGCTATTGATATAGTTGCCAATAATGGAAAGATTGGTGAGGTTTATAATGTAGGTGGACATAATGAGCGTCCTAATATATTTATTGTAAAGACTATTATTGAACAGCTTCATGACAGTCTTCAAGACGAAGGAATTTCTGAAAATCTGATAAAACATGTTGAAGATAGACTTGGACATGATAGACGTTATGGTATTGATCCGGCCAAGATTAAGAATGATTTGGGTTGGTATCCAGAGACTCCTTTTGAAAAAGGCATTGTGCTTACTATTGATTGGTATTTGGAGAATGAGGAGTGGATGAATAACATTACTTCTGGTAATTATCAGAAATACTATGAAGAAATGTATAAAAATAAATAAAGGAGAAATAGTATGATTCATTTTAATGTTCCAACTTTTACTGGAAAAGAATTTGAATATATGCACGAGGCAGTAAACAACCATAAAATTTGTGGTGATGGTCCGTTTACCAAGAAATGTGATGAGTGGATGGAAAAAAGATTTAATACAAAGAAAGCATTGTTGACTACTAGTGGCTCTACTGCCTTGGATATGGCAGCTCTTCTTTGTTGCCTTAAACCAGGTGATGAAGTAATACTTCCTAGCTTCACATTCTCAAGCACTGCTAATTCGTTTGTTTTAGCAGGAGCTACATTGGTGTTTGTTGATGTCAGACCAGATACTATGAATATTGATGAAACAAAGATTGAGGCTGCTATTACAGAAAAGACAAAGGTAATTTGTCCCGTGCATTATGCAGCGTTGCCTGTGAAATGGATACTATTATGGATATTGCAAAACGACATAATTTAATGGTTGTAGAAGATGCTGCCCAAGGGGTTATGAGCACTTATAAAGGGCGGGCTTTAGGAACTATTGGGGATTTCGGTTGCTTTTCTTTCCATGAAACCAAGAATTATTCAATGGGAGAGGGCGGAGCGATTCTGATTAATAATCCTAACTATATTGAAAAGGCAGAAATTCTTCGTGAAAAAGGAACTAATCGCGCACAATTTTTTCGTGGGCAGGTAGCTAAAT
The DNA here is from genome assembly GCF_003478225.1 of Clostridium sp. AM54-37XD. Classification (NCBI taxonomy): domain Bacteria; kingdom Bacillati; phylum Bacillota; class Clostridia; order Eubacteriales; family Clostridiaceae; genus Clostridium; species Clostridium sp. AM54-37XD. Next base: position 153,580 of record NZ_QUEV01000005.1, on the reverse strand, counting down.
ATAATTGGGTTGATTTTGGTGATTCTTATCTTCAATCAGATTTGAATGCAGCATATCTTTGGGCACAACTAGAAATGGCAGATGAGATAAATGAAAATAGACTAGCAACATGGAATGCATATTATGCAGCATTTAAACCTTTGGAAGAAAAAGAAATTGTTGAATTGCCGGTAGTACCAGAAGACTGTGTTCATAATGCACATATGTTTTACATGAAATGCAAAAATTTGGAAACAAGACAGGCTTACATTCGCTTTATGAAGGAAAATGACATTCAGTGTGTATTTCACTATGTGCCATTACATAGTTCTCCTGCAGGATTAAAGTTTGGTCGTTTTGTTGGAAAAGATGAGCATACTACTTTAGATAGTGATTGTTTGGTTCGGTTACCGATGTATTATAACATTGATAAAAATGATTTAATGAAAGTAATTAATAAAACTTTAGAATTTTTCAACAAGTAATATTCAGCAAGAAAAAAGAAAGAATGAGGAATAACTAAATGGTACGTATTGCTATTATAGGAGGTAAGATTGATTCTGGTGGAAAAAAGAATTTAATAATGGAATACTACCGCCATATTGATAGAAATAAGGTGCAGTTTGATTTTATCTGTGATTCAGATTCTCAAGCTATACCAATAGAGGAGATAGAGGCTCTTGGAGGAAGAGTTTATGAAATCAGACCATACCAAAATATTATTGGAAATATGATTGATATTTATAAATTATGTAAAAAAAATCGATATCCGGTAATGCATGCATACAATAGTACCATGAATATATTTCCTATGTTTGTGGCTAAAGTTGCAGGAGTGCCGGTTCGTATATCAGAAAGCTTATCCATGGCTCATGAAGGTGATTGGAAGACGAAAATAAAAATGATTTTACGTCCAATGTCTAAATGGTTTGCCAATTACTATATGTCATGTGGTGATGACTGTGGACGTTGGCAGTTTGGAGATAAACTTTTCGATGATGGGAAGGTAGATGTATTTAAAACTGTCATTAATACTGAGTTTAATGCATTTAATCCAGAACTGAGAGATAAGACAAGAAAAAAATTTGGTTGGGAAGATAAAATTGTAATTGGGCATATTGGTAGATTTACGCCACAGAAAAACTCGGTACATTTGGTTGAAATTTTTGCCGCTATAGCTAAAAAAGAACCTAAAGCGGTTTTATGCTTGATTGGTGATGGTGAATTAAAAAAAGAGATGATGGATAAAATTGATGAGCTTGGTATTAAGAAACAAGTTGAATATCTTGGTCGAAGAGAAGATATCCAACAGTTTTATAATGCTATGGATATATTTCTTCTTCCTTCTTTATATGAAGGTTTACCTGTAGTTGGACTTGAGGCTGAGAGTTGTGGGTTGCCAATGTTTTTCTCGACGGAGGTAACAAGAGAAGCTAATGCTTGTGAGCTAGGGCATTTTATAGATTTAGATGAATCAGAAAGTGTTTGGGCAGATGAGATATTGAAAGCTGCTAGTGAAAATATGCCTATTAGAAAGAGCCATGCTAAAGAAGTGGCAGAGGCAGGGTTTGATTCAGCTTCGGAGGCGATGAGAATGCAGAGATATTATTTTACTGCTATGCAAAAGCAGAAAGCTACGCATATAAAAGAAATTAAGAAGGACTAGTGTTTTGACATGGAAAATAAAAAAATAGGGTTAGCCATTAATTACGATTATCCAGACTATGGTGGGATGCTTCAGGCATATGCCACCTATTATAAATTAGAAAAATTGGGATATGAACCAGAAACATTAAATATTTACAATTTGACGGATTCGATAAAAAAACGCAAAATCAAATATTTTGTAAAGAATATCTTAGATTTTTCTATTGTGAAAGAAAAGGGGCAGGTTGTTTTAAAAAAAATTAGAATTAAACTAAATAAAGAATTTGGAAGTAATATGGCTATTCGCTATAAAGCATTTGAGTTGTTTTGTAAAGAAAATTTTCATACATCTAAGATTTTCAAGGATTGGAATGATATCAGTAAATCTTGTCATTCTTACAAGGCTGTTGTAGTTGGAAGCGATCAATTGTGGCTTCCTTCTAATATTGAAGGTGACTATTATACGTTGAACTTTGTTCCAGATTCAGTGAAGAAAATTGCTTATGCTACTAGTTTTGGTGTGGCAGAAATTCCAAAGATTCAGGAAAAGAAAGTGGCTTATTTTCTTAACAGAATTGATTTTTTATCTGCACGAGAGGAATCTGGCAAGAAAATAATAAAAAAATTCACAGGTCGTAATGTACCGCTTGTTTGTGATCCTGCATTGTTACTGGATGATTCTGAATGGGATGAAATTGCAACACCTAATAGGATTATTAAAGAACCATATATTTTTTGCTATTTTATGGGAAATAATCCTTGGCAAAGGAGGTTCGTGCTTGAATTAAAGAAAAAAACAGAATGTAAAATTGTTAGCTTATTGCATCTTGATCAGTATATAGCTTCTGACGAAAGTTATGTGGATAAATCTCCGTATGACGTGTCGCCAGCTGATTTTTTGAATTTAGTGAAAAATGCTAATTATGTTTGCACAGATTCTTTCCACGGAACAGTATTCTCAATTATATATAAAAGAAATTTTTTCACATTTAAACGGTTTTCAGATAAAGCAACGCTATCTACTAATACAAGAATTGATACTCTGCTTAATCAAATGAAACTTAAGGAAAGATTGGTATTAGAAGGAAATACGGTTAATGAAATGCTTGAAAGAAAAATCAATTTTGAGGTTGTTCAAGAGCACTTGGAAGAGTTTAGAAAAGAATCATTAAGATATCTAGTAGATTCAATTAATAGTTGATTTTATGTAGGAGGCATTTGCTTAGTGAAGTTTGAAAGAAAGGTTTATATTTGCCAGAATAAAAATGAACTAATACGGATGGACAGTACTTCTGGTGGTGTTTTTTCAGCTCTTGCACAGTATGTACTTGATAGAAAAGGCGTAGTATTTGGAGCAGAGTTTGATGATATGTATAGGGTTGTTCATGGAAAGGGAAATGCAGCTGCAGATTTATCCAAATTTAGAGGAAGCAAGTATATCCAAAGTAATATGGGCGACACTTTTAACGAAGTTAAGAATCTGTTGCAAGATAAACGTTGGGTTTTATTTACAGGGACACCATGCCAAGTTGCAGGGTTGAAATCGTTCCTAGAAAAAGATTATGAGAATCTCATACTGATGGACATTGTCTGTTTTTCGGTAGCTTCACCTGGTGTATGGGAGCAATATTTAGTTCACCTTCAGAATACAGGAAAGATTAATTTGAATGAGGTATCCAGAATTAAGTTTAGAGATAAAAGTAGATTTGGATACGAGTATACGCTTATGACTTTTTATGATAAGAAAGGTCACAAGTTATTAGCATCGGGACCGGAAAGTAATCAGATGTTAAGAAGTTTCGTATCCAATACGGCGACAAGACCGTCGTGCTATAAGTGTGCATTTAAAACGGTAGAGCGTGTTAGTGATTTTACAGCATGGGACTGTTATAATATTTTTCAATATAATAAGAAAATGGATGACAATAAGGGAACATCACATTTGATGGTACATAATGAGAAAGCAGCAAATATTCTCGAAGAAATTAAGCAATATTTATTTGTTGTAGAAGTAGACGTTCATGAGGCAATAAAGTCTGAACCTGCAATGACTGAATGTGGGACACCAAATGAAATAAGAGAAGATTTTTTCAAAAGGTTATCAAATAATGAGGATCCATTCAATAGTTATTTTAAGGATTCTGCTAGGATAAAAGTGGAAAGATTATTAAGAACGACACTTTCAAGCATCGGGTTATATAAATATGTAAAAAGAATGCTTAAGGGTTAATGGGAGCAGAGTATATGGGAGAGAAAATTAAAGTTAGTATTGTAGTTCCGGTATATAATGTTCCGGAGAAAGCATTAAGAGATTGTATAGAAAGCTGTATTCATCAAACATTAAAAAATATAGAAATAATTTTAGTTGATGATGGGTCAACAGATAATTCAGGTGTGATTTGTGACGAATATGCTGTAAATGATAATAGAATTAAAGTAGTACATAAGGTAAATGGTGGACTTTCAGCTGCTAGAAATACAGGGTATAGAATGGCTATTGGTGAGTGGATTTTATTCTTAGATAGTGACGACTGGATTGAAGATAAGACGTGCGAAGATAACTATGCTATTGGAATGAAAGAAGGTGTGGATATAGTTATTTTTGGCACTATTCAAGAATTTGGGCACTGTAAGAATCCGTTTAAATATCATTTTGAGAATGGTTCAATATTTATTGGAGAAAAGTGTAAAAAGCTTCAGTGTGAAATTCTTAATTTTACAGGTAATATTGCAACAGCATGGGCAAAGCTCATTAGAAAAAATATTCTTGATAGATATCATGTAGAACACAATGAAATATTAAGACAGGGATCAGAGGGGGTAGAATTCAATATTCGTCTTTTTGAACATATCCGAAGCGCTTATTTTACAAGTAACATATATTATCATTACATCTATAATCCGAATTCTATTTCTGCAAAGCATAATGAACAGAATCATTATTTTGTAATTAAGTGTTTTGAAGAGATTCAAAAACAAATTTCTGTATCGGATAACAAAGATAGTTTAGAGATGCTATTTTATAATCGTTTTGCTTATGTTGTTGTTGCAGCAGCAATTAGTGGATATTTCAGTCCGACTAATAAAGAAAAGTATAAAGTTCAAAAAAAGAAATACTTATTATATCTCAATCAAACATTAGTGAAAAATACACTTTTAAATGTTAAAGCTAAAGATATGGAGTTACAAAGAGCGGTTGTTTTATTTTTGATAAAAAGACATTGTTTTTTTCCATTAAAATTGTTGGCGAAAATTCGTTATAAGCAAAAACATGGAGGTTAAGATGAAAGCAGAAAAAAGGACAGCATGGATTGATATAATGAGGGGCATTCTGATGATAACAATTGTTTGGGGACATGTTTATGATACTGGGATACTTAGGCAGTATTTATATTCATTTCATGTGCCTGCGTTTTTCTTTTTATCTGGTTTTTGTTTTACTTACAGACATAATTTTCGTTCTTTTTTTTATAAGCGATTAAGGACAATTATAATACCTTATTTTTTCTTTTCTGTTGTAAGTATAGTTATTTTTTTTATTTGTAGTAGATTTGTTGGATCATTATCTCAATTGCTAGAGTGTGATCCTGCTACTAATTTGATTGTAATGTTATACGGAAATTCAAAACCAGAGGTTATGCGATATAATTTGCCATTATGGTTTTTACCATGCCTGTTTTTGACTTCGTGTATTGGTTATTGTGAGGAAGCTATCGTAAGCTTAAAGGGGAAGCCGATGAGAATAGTAGCGATATTAATTTTTGCTCTCATTGGTGCTTTTTTTTCAAAACATGAAGATATCGCTTTACCATGGCATTTTGAAACTAGTATATCAATGGCTGTTTGGTTTGTGTTGGGGATTTCATGCAGGGAGTTTACTAATTGTAAAAAGGGATTGAGAATTATTCAACGAATTTGGCCGTTAAGTATTTGTGTTGGAATTGTATGTTGTACATTAAATACTAGAACAGTAGGTGTGCGTAACGAGCATTATGGAATTTTAATATTTTATTATTTGGCAGCTTTTTCAACAATTTTAGGTATAATGGGTTTTTCTATTTTTATCGGTAAAAACTGTATTTTAGAATATATTGGCCGAAATAGTATTGCTATTTTAGGAATTCATAAATTCCCAATTATTATATTTCAAGAAATTATTCCTTTTACAAAAAACATTCTTGAAAAGCCTAATACATTTATTGCTATTGTAGTAGGTGGTGGAGTTTGTTTTATTGCAATTGGTATATCATTAATTGGTAATATTGTTCTAAAGAAAATAATGCCTTGGACTATTGGAATAAATAGATTTAGTAATGCTAGATGAGTTGAATAAAAATAAAAAGAAATTATTTGATATGATTCATTATAATAACCTGATAGATTATAGGCAATGTGTTTTATAATGAACAAAGTATAGACATTGACAAGTAGAAATTTTTATTTTATTGTTCTAAACGACGTTGATTTTATTATCCATATTAATTCAAAAGTATAGAGTATTCATTGTAATTATCTTCTTTCTTTGTAAGAGCAAAATGACTTATCTATCAAGCAACTATAACTGGTTTAGTAGGATGAAAAAGAACTGTTACCTGACTGTTACTGGGATAATTATATTATGTATTTAAGTAAATATATTAAACAAAGGAAACTGTAAATTTATATATAAGGTACGGTATTTAGAAGATACTATATAAGTGGTGAAAAGATATATGAAAAAAATAGCAATAATAACAATGCATGCGGTGAAAAATTATGGTTCAGTACTGCAGACATATGCGACACAAAGATTGTTCCAAAAACGAGAATTAGAACCAGTGGTTATTGATTATCGAAGACCTTGGGACACAGGGAAGGCATATTATTTCGATATAAAAAATAAAACATGGAAAGATATTGTTAGACAAATAGTTTATTTTCCGTCAAAGTTCAGACAAAAAAAAGTATTTGGAGATTTTTTGCAAAAATATATTAACTTGACAAAATACACTTATCATAATATAAGTGATTTTGAAAGACATCCGTGTATAGCGGATATTTATTGTACGGGAAGTGATCAAGTTTGGAATAGCGGTTGGAATCGTGGCGTAAAAGAGGAATTTTTTCTAACATTTGTCAAAGAGGGGAAAAAGAAAATTTCTTATGCAGCTAGTATTGGAAAAGAAGAAATAGAAAATGATGAAAAGCTAAAAATAAAAAAGTATTTATCTACATATAGTGCGGTTTCAGTTCGTGAAAGATCATCAGTAAATCTTTTAAATGCTTTAGGAATTCAAGATGTTAATTTAGTTATTGATCCAACGTTGCAATTATCACAAGAAGAATGGAGAGAACTATTAAAAACAAAAGAGAGAAGATATAGAAACTATGTTTTATTAGTTCAATTAAATAGAAATAGAGAGTTTGATGTGTTCGCTCAACGATTTGCAAAAGAAAACAATAAAACTTTACTTAGACTTTGTTTAAGACTTGATCAAATAGTGTTACCAGGGAAAGCAGTTGTTATTCCGGATGTTACAGATTATTTATGGCTTATTGATAATGCGGATTATGTCTTAACTGATTCCTTTCATGCAGTTTCTTTTTCTTTGAATTTTGAGAAAAATTTTTATGCTGTTCTTCCTAAGAAGTATTCTTCGAGAATTGTCAGTATCTTGAATGATTTGAATTTGGAAAAAAGAATAGTTAGCGATTATACTTTAGCCCAAGGGCAAGTTGAAGATATAGAATATACAAAGGTTAACGAAAAAATAGCGGAACTGAGAAGACAGTCAGATAAGTACATAGATTTTGCGTTGAATTAATAGCATTTGTTGGGAGATGTTGTATGGCACCATTTATAATTGGTTTTTCCATTGTATCGTTATCTGCGATATATTGTAAATTTGGAATAAAAAGGGATGAAAGTTCAAAAATTTTTATGGGAATTTCGTTTGTTGTATTATTTTTTATTATGGGATTTCGTAATCCTTTAATGGGGACGGACTCTATTATGTACAATAATATTTTCATGCGAATTGGACAACAACATTCTATTCGGGAAGCATTTAGTGCATCAGGTATTTCAGCACCGGGATACGTTATTTTTTGTAGAGTAATTTATAAGTTTTTTCCAAACTATCAAGCAAGAATTATTGGAACTTCGTTAATTATTCTATTTGGTATATTTAGATATATAAAAAAATCGTCCAAAGATGTATATTTGTCAATAATCTTATTCATGACATTGACTTTCTATGTGCAAAGTTTTAATATTTCTAGACAATATATGGCGATTGCTATTCTTCTTAATGCATTTGTTGAATGGTATAGGAATAAAAAAAGTGTATTAGGCTGGGTATTGTTTTTTGTTGCGCTTTCTATTCATACAACATCAATTGTTGGATTAGCTGCATGGATATTGATAGGAAATAATATCGATTTTATGGATAAGAAGCAAATTAGAAACTGATTGTTAAGAGCATTCTTCTTGGAATGGTTGTAATTGTATCTCAAACACAATTACTTAGTGTATTTTTGCGAATGTTTCCGATGTATAGTAATTATTTCGGTGGTAGAGCATTAAATCAGTTTAATGATCAGGGACAGGGGCGTACAATTATTATTATTTTTGGATATCTTGCAATAGTGATATATTCTGTTTTTTTGATAAGAAGAAAGAGTAGCCACCTTGAGGGGAGAATATATGCAGGGGAGCAGCTCCCAGTAATGCTTTTTGCTGTTATAATTGGTATTCTTGGTGCTGCTTATCCAACTGTTTTGAGAATGAATATTTTCTTTACTATTACAGCAATTTCATTTATTCCAAATACCTTTATTCTTGATGGGCGTTCAAATAGAAGAATTTTAAGTGCACTAACTATTACTTTGACTTTTGCGTTTTTAGCTATTTATATGATAGAAGATAAGAGTGATGTTATCCCATATATGTTTTTTTGGAGCTGAATGAAATAAGGAAGGGAATGTAAAATGGGAAGATTTAAATATTTAATGAAAAATACTCTCCTTTTCGCCTTAGGAAGCTTTGGATCCAGAATTGTTGTTTTTCTACTTGTTCCGTTATATACAGGGGTGTTGTTGCCAGAAGAATACGGTACTGTGGATTTGTTATTTACTTTATGTACAATTTTAGGTCCGATTATTACATTGAATATTAGCGAAGGCGTGATGAGATTCTGCCTAGATAAAGATGCTGACAGAGAAAAAATTTTAGCAAATACTTTTTTTATCATATTATTTGGTGCAGTCATAGGGATGCTATTAGTACCTATTTCAAGATTATGTTCAATATCTGTAGGATATGGAGTGTTGTTATATTCATGTAGTTTGTTTATTGCATGTGCTCAAGTATTTCTTTATTATTTACGAGGAATCGAGAAACCATTTCTTTACTCTGTAGGATGTATAATTCAAACTTTTTTTATAGCGTTTTTTAGTATTCTCTTTTTAGTGATTTTGAAATGGGGGATACGTGGATATTTTAGAGCATATTTATGTGCTAATATGATAACTTGTTTATATTGCATGATTGTTGGTGAAATTAAAATCATTGATATATGTAAGAAAGGAATCGACAAGAGTCTACTGAATTCAATGCTGAAGTATTCTATTGCACTTATTCCTAACACATTTATGTGGTGGATAATGAATGCATCAGATAGAGTAATGGTGAGTACAATGATAGGAACGGCTGCAAATGGGTTATATTCTGTATCCTATAAAATTCCGGGATTGGTTTCAGTTTGCAATACAATTTTTAATCAAGCTTGGTCATATTCAGCGATAAAAGAATCAGATAGTCAGGATCGTGTGGAATATGCAAGTAGAGTATTCGAAATACTAGCTATATTTTCTGCAACAGTTTCAATCATAATTTTGATATTTTTAAAACCAGTTATGAGAATGTATGTTCAGGAATCATATTATATGGCATGGAAATATTCACCTATTCTTTTACTAGGTAATTATTTTTTGATCCTTGGCTCATTTGTAGGATCAACAACCTATACCGTGGATAAAAATAGTGTCGGAATGTTGAAATCAGGGGTAGTAGGAGCAATTCCCAATATCATATTAAATGCGATTTTAATTCCAATAATTGGTATCAGTGGTGCAGCAATAGCGACATGTATCAGTTATTTTATTGTAACGGCATACCGTATATATGATACTTATAACGACTTTCCGCTTAGATGGTCATCAGTCAATATAAATATTGCACATATTACGATGATAGTTGCAACATTATTATGTTATCTAGCGGAGCCATATAGTGAAATAGCTTTGTCATTTGTTTTATTTTTTGTGCTTTTTCACTATAGAAGGCTTCTTCTTAATAGTATTGTAAAGGAATTACTTAGAAAAAGGTAAATTAACTCGAGGAAGACATCATAGATGAGGGTACCTATTTATTAAAAGAAAGGAAAATAAATGAGAGAGCATGATTATTTTTTGGATATAGCTAGAGGAATTGCATGTGTTCTTGTGGTTGTGGGACATATATCATCCACTCCATCATTAATACATACATGGATTTATTCATTTCATATGCCTTTATTTTTTATTATTTCTGGTATAATTTTAAACACAAAGGGATCATTTAAAGATTTTTTACTGAAGAGAATAAAGAGATTATTAGTTCCCTATTTTTTACTGAATATATTAGTATGGCTAATGGAAAATATTATTAAAATTACTATGTCCTTTATAGGCTTGGCAGTGTTTAATAAGAAAAAAGCTATAAATGATTTGCTTGGTGTTGTATTAGGATGGAGATTAACTGATTATTACTATATTCTATGGTTTGTGATTAGTTTGTTTTTTGGGTTACTTCTTACTTATGCAATACTACAAATAGTACATAATAACAAGGTAATTTTCTTAATGGGGGTAGTCTTGATTTTAATATCGCCATGTGTATGGAAAATTGTTGGTGGATTACCATATAGTATTGATACATTGCCAATATCAGCAGGCTTTATTCTTATAGGGAATTCAGCAAATAATTACATAAAACGAACAGTTACAGAAAAAAGCGGTTTCAAAGGAATTCTCAGTTTATTAATTAATTGTATAGTTGCTGTAAGTGCTTCGAGAATCTGGGGTGATGTAGATATTTACAATTGCCAAATTGGTCAAGTGTTCATTTTTATTTTTACATCTATACTAGGAAGTCTTGCTATTATTCTGATTTCGAAAGAAATTGAGAGAAATAGGATAATAGAATTTTTATCTGCTAATACACTTGCTTTTTATGCTTTTCAAAATAAAATTGTAATTCCCATATGTGAAAAAGTGGTTCATTTTATTGATAAGTTTTTAGACGTGAATTTATTCTATTATGTGGAGTGGGTGTTTAGTGCAGTTTTGACTATTATAATTTTGGCAATAATCAGTATTTTCATAAATAGATATATTCCTTGTGCGGTGGGGAAAAAAAAGGATAAAAGGATATATGAAAAAAATTACTGTGCACATAATTAGTATAAATGGTGTAAGAATTGCTATTGCGGCAGATTTGCAAGAGAGGTTATAGTAAAATAAAGAAAAATTTTAGTTAATTAAATCCGAACTTTTTTGTTAGATAATATCTAAAAAAGAGCACTAGAGGTAGAAAATTTTGGGGGATGGAAAATAGTTTGTAGAGAATAAATGATTATGTGACAAAATAGGTATAATAATGAATTTGCTGGATCTGGGAACTACACAGGGTATGTTAAACTTGTTCCCAGAAATTGCTCTAATTATTATATATGTTGGTAACAGGAAATAGTATTTTACTGAAGGTTATGATTATTTGTTTTAGACAAGGGAGGAAAAGTGCTTTATATCCATAGACGTATTAAATAATGCATTTATGTTTCACATAGGGAATTTATGAGAACTATATTTATATTTTTATGATTGGAAGGATATAATGATGAATGTTAATCAGATATTAAAATCAAATCCCGTAATAAGATGCTTTGGGAAAAAGGTGAAAATTTATAATGAGTTTTGTCACGATGCTCAGAACTTTGCTAAATATTATGTAGAATCAGCAGAAAAAAGTGGTGATTATAGATATAGTATTATGCTTTTGGTGCATAGTCTTGAAAAAGGTATGTGTATGCCTAATCCTAGGCCATTTGGTTTTGATAAAGTCAGAGATCTAATGAGGCTGCTTGGAAATTATTCAGAAAAGAGCTGTTTTGAATATGAAGTTGGAGTATCAGTTTTAAATGCATGGAAAGTTTTTTTTGAAGAACATAATTGGCAATCTGAAAAATACTACAAAGAAGTGGTTGCATTTTTGTCAACAAAGAAGTTTGTTTATGAAACTGGATATAAGAAGTATTTACCAGTTATAGAGTTAGAGAATGAAGAAGATTTTGAGAAAATAATATTTTCAAGGCATTCTGTTAGAGACTATAAGGATGAACCAATAAAAAACAAAGACTTAAAATTGGCATTAAAAGCATTTGTTGAGACTCCAACTGCATGTAATCGACAGATGTGTAGAGTGATTGGGGTTAAAGATACTAAAATAAAAACTGAACTTAATAAGGTTATTATTGGTTTGCCAGGATTTAATAAGGAACATGTAAACTTCTTTATTATCACATATGATCTTGCGGCATTTGCTTATTCAGGAGAGAGACAACAAGGTCTTTTGAATACTGGTCTTTGTACTATGAATTTTGTAAACGCGTTACATGCCAAAGGGATTGGTTCATGTTGTTTACAATGGTCTAATAAGCATTCGGAAGATAGAAGAATCAGAAAATTGTTAGGGTTAAAGGATAGCGAAAGAATCGGTGTTATTGTGGGAGCCGGATATTATCTTCCAGAGAATACTATCCCTTGTTCTGTAAGAAGACCTATCAGTGATATTTACATAGAAGTATGAGAATAAGTTAATAAAAGTATTAAAGTTAAAAGTGTATATCTTATAAAGTAACAAGCATGAATATACTATTTATTTCATATGCAATCTTTATTATTTTAATAATTAGGAGCATCAAGTCATCATAGGTGAACTTTTTAAATATCATCATGTTTAAAAATATATATGACGATTAAGTACGATATTGATATACCGCTTAACGCTAGACTTGATATCACTATTAATTGTCAACCTAGTAATAGGTTTTCTATGATAGCGGTGCCTTTAAACTAACTGAGTTGATATTTTTGATAGGTGCTGTTTATTTATCAAGGTTTATTCATGCAAAAAATAGTAATCGTGAGGAATTAATCTGAAATATTTCCAAGCAAGTAAGAAAAATGTTTAAATCAAATAATCGTTCATTTTTTTAAGATGTGCTATACTTGAAAAATATACAGATAGGAGCGTGATTATGAAAAAATTGCCAATATTATATGAAAGTAAAGAAGATTGTTGTGGTTGTACTGCATGTTATGCCATATGTCCCAAAGGAGCAATTACAATGGTGCCGGATGAAGAGGGATTTGATTATCCGCAAGTCGATTCAGAAAAATGTGTGAGTTGTTATATGTGTATGAAAGTATGTCCAATTAAGAAAGTAAGAAAATCTTTATAAAAATATTGAGAAAACATAATAAATATATTTTGCGTTTTAATAGGATAGAAAAATAGAATTTTGTATTCTGTTACAATAGAATAGATGGTTGAATTTTGAGTGTGTGAAACTTTTTCTGTAAATATCTAATGACAACAAGGTCTTCTATGGTAAAATATAAATCATAGGAGGCCTTTTATTATGGCAAGAAGAGAAAAGAAACCTGTACATAAAGTAGTAATGACAGAAGGAAAGCGCAACATCATTCAACAGCTTCTTCAGGAGTATGATATTGAATAAACGCTCCATAGCCGGTACCTATCCATCTTACCCGAATTTTTTTATAATTACCTCAACTAGTTGGAAAATAAGAACGAAAACTCCAAATATTCGGGAGGTAGATTATGGCAACACGACTTGCTATTCGGGAAAAGCAGTTAGAGACCTGGGCTGCGATTATTCAGGAATGCAGGAACAACGGTATGACAACAAAGGACCGGCTTGCTGAAAATAACATATCAAAGGATCAGTATTACTACTGGTTCAAGCGCTGAGACTTGCGGCGTGCATGCAGTCCTCTGGTCCTCAACCAAAATTGCCAGTTGAATCGGAGAAGTCACAGATAGTCAAGTTGGAATGCGCTGATTATCAGAATAACCTTGATTCATGCAGCAATTCAAGAATAAGGATAGACCGCGGCAGCATACACATAGAGATCGATGGCGGTGCTGCTCCCGCAGTGATCCGCTCCATCATGGAGGTCCTTGTAGATGCTGAATGATGCAGTTGGTTTTTCTGAAATATACATAGTATGTGGCAGAACAGATCTGAGGTATGGTATAGACAGCCTTGCCGGAGTCCTCAGATCCCTTGGCATTGAGAACCCTGCAACAGCAGGTACGCTTTACCTATTCTGCGGAAGAAGATCTGACAGGATCAAAGGACTTGTATGGGAAGGTGATGGATTTCTACTCCTGTACAAGAAACTTGCAAATGGTTCATTTCAGTGGCCGCGCAATGCAAGCAAAGTTAAAAGTCTCACACCAAAACAATTCAGATGGCTGATGGAGGGGCTTACTATAGAACCACGAAAGGCAGTTAAAGAAGTATCTTTCGAATATATGAGCTGATAAATATTTGTGCATAATGGAGAAAAATATATCTTGGAAGGCCTGCAGGAAGTAAAAGCTATATGTGGGTATATAGAACAGGGAAATATCAGTCGGACAGGCAGGTAATACTTTACGATTATCAAAAGACAAGGAAGGCTGATCACCCAAGGGAATTCCTTAAGGATTTCAGAGGAGTATGTGTAACAGATGGATATCAGGTATATCATACACTGGAAGGAGAACTGGAAGATCTTGAGATATCAGGCTGCTGGGCACACAGCCGCAGACGGTATGATGAAGCAGTTAAGTCACTTCCGAAAAGTGAACAGAAAATGAGTCTGGCCTATCTTGCCCTTTCACAGATACAGCAGATCTATCATGAAGAGGCTAAGCTTCAGGATATGTCACCGGCGGAGAGACGAAAACATCGGCAGAAATTTATCAAGCCACTTGTAGATGCATATTTTAACTGGATCCGTATAAACATAGATAAGGTCATGCCCAAGAGCAAGACTCACAATGGAATGACCTATTCACTTAACCAGGAAAAATATCTCAGGAGATTTCTGGATGATGGAGAGATCCCGATAGATAATAATGCCGCAGAACAAAGTATCAGAAGTTTCTGTATCGGTAAAAAAAACTGGGGCATGTGTGACACAATAAATGGAGCCAAGTCCAGTGCCATAATATACAGCCTTGTAGAAACAGCAAAAGCAAACAAGCTCAGACTGTATGAATACTTTAACTATCTTCTTACAGAAATCCCGGAACACATGATGATAAGAACAATGATTTCTGCGAGAAACTTCTGCCCTAGTCAGCTGAACTCCTTGCAGAATGCAGGAAATAATACAGAAATAAAGCCGCTCAGACGAGCGGCTAATTATAGTGGGGTACTTACAGTGGAACGTTTACATTGTTTTGAAAATTAAGATGTTTGAAAGAGGAATATATATATGGATTGTTTAAAAGAATTAGAATATTATTGCAGGGAAATAAAGCCAGCTGGAGCGATACTTCTGACTGGAGAATGGGGTTGTGGAAAAACATATTTTATTGAGCATGAGTTGAAAGATGCTTTGAGATATACTCATATATTGCTTCGTATTAGTCTGTTTGGAATAGCAACAACAGAGGAATTACATGCAACTGTTAAGAAAAAATGGATAGAAGCATTTATTCAGGAAAAAGGAGTTTCTGAAAAATCTCTTGAAATTGGTGAAAAAGCAGCAAATGCTTTAAAAGATGTCAGCACAAAAGTTGGAAATTTGTTGCCGGATACAGTAAAGAACTTTGGCAGTATTTTGTCTGTAGATATTATGAATTGTATTTCAATAAGAAATAAAATAGCAGATAAAGTAGTTATCTTGATTTTTGATGATCTGGAGCGGACCGGATTGTCGGAGTCAGAGAGATTTGGATGTATAAATGAATATTGTGAGAATCAGAATTTTCCTACCATCGTCATAGCAAATGAAGAGAAGGTAAAAGAAAATGATACTGATTCTTTTTATAAAGAGATGAAAGAAAAGCTGATACAGAGAACAATTCATTTTGAAGGAAATTATAAAAGAGTAGTTGCTAACATTATTAAAGGAAACAACTGGAGGTGTAAGAATTATTCTGAATTTTTAAGTATGAACGAGGCTACAATAGCTTCAATTTTTTCAGGGACTGCACCAACTGGTGGTTCATTGAATATAACAGATAGCAGCTGGCAGAAGCTGAATAGAAACAGGGAAGAACAGAGAGAAGATGAAAAACGTAGAATTTCATTACAACAGAGGCGACCACACAATATTCGAAGTTTGAAGTGTGGACTTCAGGATTTTGAACGTATCTATGAATTGTTGGTAGAAAAAGATATGCTAGACAAAGAGCGATGGTTATATTCATATTTGACGTATACATTTGCATATCGGGCTGGGTTGATCATGGAAAAAACAGAATATGGAGATTTATTTTCCACAGATAATATGGCTATTTTATATCCTGGATATTATAATTCAAGATACATGATAAATGGAATGATTCAATGGATCAGATCTGGAAAATGGTCTGATCAAGATATGAATATGGAGTTAGATGATGTAATAGAACGTGATAGTGCAAGCAAGCCACAGGATCAGGTTCGAACAAATCGTATCATCGATCTGGAAGATGATATTGTTATGCAAGGATTTCCAGACGTAATACAATATGCATATGCAGGAAAGCTTTCCTTGGATGAATATATATTATTGATTGAAAATATATGTATGGCCAGAAAATACGAAATAAAAATTCCGGAAGTAGATTGGAATCAAGTTCAATCAGCAGTAAAGAATAAGATTTCTGGTTTGATTGAAACAGGAGACAGACAGCCGCATATCCGTAGAAGAATTTGTGAGGAGCAAAGAGCATATTTTATGCCGGAAGAATGGGAAATATATCAGAGCATCCAACGGATATTTGAGGAAAATCAGTTTATTTTTTCCAGAAACCAAAGACAGTATATTAAGTTAATGAAAGAAAATTCTGCTCAGGCATTTGCATATGCAGAAAATCATCGTTTTGGTGTATTTGATAGTATGATGGCAGAGGCAACAGCAGAGGCTTTTAAGAGAGAAACAAACGCGGACAAGGTATATTTCCCTGGTTATTTTGAGGGAATATGGAAATCATATCAGAGTATGCCGGATATAAAGTTGGAAGAGACATTAGAAGGTTTATGCGATTTAAAGAAACGTCTTGAAAATATATATGATGAATATAAAAAAGCAGAAAAGCAGATTGCAGCTATGCATACGAATTCGTTTCTTGAGATTATTGAAAAACTGATACAGGGAGAGTAGTTATGAAAGCAACTGGAAATAAGGGTATTAGATGATAGTGGTTTGCCCTTTACGATAAAGTGCCAGTCATCCCCTATTGGAGCTGTCTGGCATAAGTTAGTTATATGAGCATGCGTTATAATTATGATAAGATAATGCTTTGGCACGAATGTTGCTTTATTTATTAAGGATCGCAAGCTGAGCTTTTAAAGCGGCAATCTCAGAAAGCATTGAGTTCTTCTCAGAAAGAACTGTTGCAATTTCAGTATCCTTCTCGGATATTATGGAGTCCTTCTCGGATAGAGCAGCATCCTTCTCGGATATTACGGAGTCTTTTTCGGATAAAGCGGCTACTGCATCATCTCGTTCCTTTTGTAGTTCATCGATCATATAGTGAACCGTATTCTCATCTAACATTCGAAGTGCTTCTGAAAACATAGTGATAACCTTCTCGGAATCATACATATATTCGTACATATCCTTGCAGATGGCTTCCATCCATGGATAGTCAGATACCAGTGTAGCAAGGTCGTCTACTGACTGTGCAGTCAGTAGACGACAACCAAGCGTTTAACTCATTGATATCTTTAGCATATTTACTTTCACGGAAAACGTCAAGGACAACCACATAGAATTTCTGTAAAAGTTTCAGTTTGATGCCAGTATCAAGAACGGTTTTGCCATGGTGCAGGTAGATATCGGATAATGCATCAGTTAGACACGCATTCGGACTTTTTTCATATATCACGATTTGTGTAAACGGTCTTCAGACTATAAATAACCAAACAGGGGGGACAAGGCTAATATGGATTTAAAAAATAAAACAACATTTAACAAATTATATCAAGCAGCATGCGATCTGGCGGATAGACTCCGGAGAGGTGAATGGACGAACAGTGACCGGTCAATAGAAGAATGCGAAGCAGCAATAAAAAGTCTGGCAGCTTTCATTGACGATGGAAAGGCGGATTGTACGGACAAACGGGAAGAGGCAAGAGAAAAAACATTGAAAGGGACATGGTTTCAAAGTGTTGATTTTCGCCGGATCATTGTACATATGCAGCTAGAGGAAGCAATAAATAATCGGGATATGCAGCTTGAACTGGATATTCTGGGGCATGTGCTTGCGTATCTGCCAAATGGAACCTATTTTAAGATGGGCAACCTGCCACAGGTCATGGAGACCATCGGACATCTTTATGGGGCATCGAAGAAGTCCGGTAAGCCCTATGCGCCGAAAATGTCAGAAGAGACAGCAGTATTGATCGAATCAACGAGAAATCTGATCAATGCAGGTTTTTCATTTCAGATCGTAAATGGAGAGCCGGAGTTTGAACAGGATTCCGAACAGTGTTTGGTTGCGGAATTAGAAAGACGGATAAAAGAGCTTGGTGGAATGTATGTGATCCGTCAGTTATTTGACAGGGAGATTTGTGCACGATATCATGAGAAGCTTGGAAGATACCTGATCTATCGAAATAAGATATCAATGGGAGAAAAACGCCATATCAAAGTAAGAATACCGTATCAATATTTACTTCAGCTGTCGCTAAAATTTCTGAAGACAGAATCAATATTCACAAATGCATATAAAGAGCACAGATATCAGGAGCTGATACGGATGGCACAGGATTATCTGGAGGTTCTGCAGCTGCAGGGGTATATGACCTGGGAAGATGTTTTTATTGATCTGGAGGATTTTCCATATCGGCTGGCGAAAAATCTATGTTTTGAAAAACTTTGTATTCCAAGGCAATATCATCCGGAGTTTGTAAGGCTTCTTTTGCAAAACATGCTGGAACCATTTTATGGTACAGGCAGAGATAAAATGAGAGTATATTCTTTTCATAATTATTTGGAATTTGCTATATATGTGATGGATGCAGCAAAGGGCCCCCGGATATTTAAAAGGCAGGAATTATCGGAACGTCTGAGAATCAGCACTTACAAATTAGAACAGATCTTGCTGGATACTGCATTGGATGCTGATATGGTGAATCAGGATTTTGTGTATTATCTGGATGAGACAAATAGCTGGAGAAAGCCTCTTGTCAGGCTGGATGCGGATACTTATTTCTGTCTGGATGGCAGGATGGCGGGATATGGATTTTATGAAGTGATGTTTCAGATCTTATTTGCAAAGTATGGAACGAAGTTTAGCAGGAATCAGGGAGAGTATCTGGAGCAGCTGGTCTATCAAATGTTTCGGGAGAAGCGTTTTTCATATATCACAGGGCAATATTATAAGGATGGAGATCTTGCAGAACGTGATTGCGATATGATCCTGGAAGGAAAGGAGCGTGTGATGTTTGTTGAGATCAAGAAATGTCCGCTTCCCGGAAGCTACGAGAAAGCAGATGATGTAAGTGTATTGAGTGTACTTGGCGATGGTATGCTGTATGCACAGGAGCAGATTTTGTGGCATAGGATACGCTTGAAAGAGAAGGGGCTGATTGCACTATATGATAAGTTGGGAAATCATATACAGGATTATATACCTGGCAGGAAACCGGTGATGGCGATGAGTATCTGTATGCCGGAGTACGATTTCCTGACAGATCGCATGATGACTGAGAATTTTTTAGAGAGTGTACTGCGGGTTACATATCATGCAAAGGATCAAACAAAGGAGAAAAATCTGGATCGATTAAATAAAAGAATAGAAAATATCCAGTTGGCAGCGGCGAGGCTGTTTGATGGTATGAAATATACAACCAGAGATGTATTTTTTAATTCTCTGTTTCGGAGTCTGCAGCAGGTATGGACGATGCTTCGCGTGTGCGATACACAGGATGTTTTTTTAGATATGTGTGCAACACAGCTTGTGATGATTACTGGTGCAGGAGATGTTTATGTGGACATTTGGAATGCATTGCAGCTTAAAGGATAATGCGTGGAGAAAATATGCAGTATATATCCATAAATTGTTGCTAAATGCACAATAATTATTCATGAGAGCCTCCTGACTGTGAAGCCTTTAAGCCATGGCGTTCACGCCATTTCGCTTGACTTCGATCACCCAGTAAGTTATTATACTCGTAAGAAAGTAACTTACGAGTTAGTAACTCACGAGTATAATAAATTGGAGGTGGGCGAATGAGTCAGTTTTATTGCCGTGAGAATGAGCTTAGAAAGCTGAATAAGCGATATGAAGGTGACAAGTTTGAATGCATTGTCATCTACGGAAGACGGCGAGTTGGTAAAACCGCCTTGATCAATGAGTTCTGTAAAGAAAAACCGACCATTTTCTTCTCGGCACTCAACACGACAGGGAAGGAAAATCTGGAGGCACTTTCAAAATCGATCATGACTTTTGAGAGACCGGATATGGAATCTGCACCGGAATTTCGGTCATATGATGCTGCGCTGGACGAGCTGACAGCACTTTCCAAAGAAAAACGAATGGTTTTTGTTATTGATGAATATCCTTATCTAGCAAAGGCAAAACCAGCTATTTCGGCTATGCTACAGCACATTATTGATCATAAGTGGATGGAATCCAAGATGTACCTGATTCTCTGCGGTTCTTCAATGAGCTTTATGGAAAGTCAGGTGCTTGGGAAAGAAAGCCCATTGTATGGGAGAAGAACAGCTCAATTTAAGATTGCACCGTTGGATTATAAGGAAACAGCTGTGTTCCATCCGAATCTGTCGGATGAGGATAATTCGCTGATTTACGGTATCACAGGTGGTGTTCCGCATTATATTAACAAGCTGGATGTAAGAGACAGTGTAGATGAAGCATTGCTCGACAATCTGTTTGACCGTTCCAGCTATCTGTATGAGGAGCCGGCAAATCTTCTCAAACAGGAACTGCGAGAGCCGGCCATTTATAATGCCATCATTAAGGCAATTGCTGAGGGAGCATCACGACTGAATGATATTACGATGAAGGTCGGGGAGGATAATTCTGTTGTATCGAAATATCTCAAAACCTTGATTGACCTAGGCATTGTAAAAAAGGAGACTCCAATTAGTGAAAAACCTGGTAAGAAAACAATCTACCTGCTGGCAGATAACTTCTTCCGGTTCTGGTATCGTTTTGTCCCGGTCAATATGAGTGCAATTGATTCAGACAGAATTGCAAAGACCTATCCACACGCCGTAAAACAATATCTTCCCGATTACATGGGTTTGATATTTGAAAAGATGTGTCAGGACTATCTGTTGTACTATGCCGACAAGCTCCCCATTGAACTAAATGAAATTGGTCAGTGGTGGGGAACTGATTCCAAGAAGAAAAAGCAGATACAGATCGACATCGTTGGAACTCCCGTAGAAGGAAAAGAGTATATTATTGGCTCCTGCAAATATAGGAATGAGAAGATTGGTGTGGATGAGCTTGAGCTGATTAGGGATTATGCATCAGTTTTCGGAAAAGGAAACACCTATCACTACTATATTTTCTCTAAAGGTGGATTTACGGATGGACTGCTCCAAGCACGGGAGCGAGGTGAAGTTCAGCTGATCACCTTGGAGGACCTTTACAAGTAAACAACTCGATGTCAGCCCTGCTGGTGAAAACCGGCAGGGTATTTTTATACCCAAATTTAGAGAGAAGAAGATGCGTATAGGCTAGCATGCTGTCTTCATTTGACAGGATACACTGAACCGTCACCCTTATGTCGATGATACTGCTGATCAGACTGGATAACCGTTCCGGATAGATATCCGGATTGAATAGCTTCTTGAAAAACGGCTCATAGGTTAAAGGCAGAGTTTTCGTACCCTCCATAAATTCAAGAAAGCGGTTCTTCCGTTCCTGCGTCATGTTCTGATAAGCAAAGTAACTTTGCGGATGCTTCCGGAGCTCAGCGAGACATTCCTGCTCCGTACGGGTAGGAAAGAGCTGGCGCCTGTTTTGTCGACAGGAAAAGCATAGCAGAAAAAGGGTGAAAAAAAACTTTGATGTAATAAACAGCATGTCTGGGTGTAACTTTTGGTAATTTAACTCCGATTTTATGCGATAAGTTGACTTGGAATATGATTAGGATTAATATAAAATCATCGAACATGGGCAGATTTGAGACCATAGATAGGATAGATAAGAGATAAACACCATGACAATTATCGTAACCGGAGGAGCCGGATTTATTGGAAGCAATTTTATATTTTATATGCTGGACAGTTATCCGGAGGATCGTATCGTATGTATGGACAAGCTTACATATGCGGGAAATTTATCTACACTAGCTTCGGCGATGGATAATCCGCATTTCCGTTTTTGTAAGATTGATATCTGCGACAGAGAGGCAGTCTATAGGCTATTTGAAGAAGAACATCCGGATATGGTAGTGAACTTCGCAGCCGAAAGTCATGTAGACCGTTCCATCGAGAATCCGGAGATTTTCTTAGATACGAATGTCAAAGGAACGGCGGTGCTGATGGATGCCTGCCGTAAATATGGTATTGCAAGGTATCACCAGGTAAGTACAGATGAAGTATATGGAGATCTTCCGTTGAACAGACCGGATTTATTTTTTACAGAGGAGACTCCGATTCGTACGAGTTCGCCGTACAGCAGTTCAAAAGCATCTGCTGATTTGTTAGTGCTTGCATATTATAGGACATACGGACTTCCTGTTACGATCAGCCGTTGTTCGAATAATTATGGACCATATCAATTTCCAGAGAAGCTGATTCCTTTTATGATTATTAATGCATTATCAGACAAGCCTTTACCTGTTTATGGGGAGGGTGTGAATGTACGTGATTGGCTGTATGTAAAGGATCACTGCCGGGCAATTGATCTGATCATTCATAAGGGTCGCGTTGGAGAAGTTTATAATGTTGGCGGACATAATGAAATGAAGAATATTGACATTGTAAAGCTTATTTGCAAGGAACTAGGCAAGCCGGAAAGTCTGATCACGCATGTAACAGACCGCAAAGGTCATGACTTGCGTTATGCTATTGATCCAACAAAGATACATAATGAATTAGGCTGGTTGCCGGAAACAAAGTTTGAGGATGGGATAAAGGAGACAATCCGTTGGTATTTATATAATAGGAAATGGTGGGAGATGATTATTTCCAGATAAGATGAATAAGTATTTGTGCAAGTTGAGATGAGCTGAAGCTTTTGAGAAAAAATAACTACACGAAGAATAGTAATTGCAGAAAGAGAGGAAATTATGAGAAAAAAAGGGAGAAGCAGGATTGCAGTATTATTAGGAATAGGGGCCATTTGCAGCATGTTAGGTACAACAGGCAGGTATGTATATGCAGAAAATATGACAACTGCTACTGCAGCTATTGAAGAAAGCACAGGGGATATTACGCCTGCAACGGGATATGAGGTGTCGGAAAATGCAGGACCGGAATTATATACAAGTGATGAGGAACTTGCATTGCAGAGTACATCAAATGATACTTCACAAAGTGGAACCTGGGAGAATGTAACATGGACGCTTTCTGGCACAACACTTACGATATCAGGAAAAGGAGATATGCCGGACGCCAGTTCTTCTGATAAGGCACCATGGTATACTTTAGATGTTGAAAAGGTTGTAATAAAAAGTGGTATTACAAAAATCGGAAGCCAGAATTTTGTGGAAATGTATGATATTACAGATGTAACCTATCCGAATACTCTGAAAGAGATTGGAGAGGCTGCATTTTATGGATGTACGAAACTGCAAGAGGTGGTTTTGCCATCTTCTGTGAAGACGATTCGATCTGGAGCATATTGTGACTGTAAAGCTGTTACCCGGATTGAGATACCGGGGGTAACGGATTTAGGAAGCTATGCATTTCAAAATAACTGTCCGATAACATTTACAATACCTGCAGGTGTAACCTCTATATCGCCGCTCGTATTTTTTGGAAATACAACGATAGAGAGTTATACGGTTGCAGCAGGTAACACAGCCTATGTTGCACGGAATGGAGTTGTATATTCCAAGGATCAGTCCGAATTAGTGATGTATCCGTTTAATGGAGGAACAGGCTCATTTACGATACCTTCGAATGTGAAGAAGATCGGAGATTATGCATTTTATAATAATGTCAGCTTGAACACGGTAAACTTTTCCAATGTAACAACATTAGGAGAAGGTGCATTTTATATGTCCGGCTTATCCGGAACCTTGACACTTTCGGATAAGATCAGTGAAGCAGGTAATTTTGCATTTCAGGGCTGTACCAAGATAACAACAGTAAAGTTTGGCAAAGGCATGAAAGAAAGCGCTTATTCAATGTTTGAAAAATGTACAGGGATTACTTCCATTGATTTTGGTGGTCTGACATCACTTGGTATGCGGACATTTTTAGGTTGTAACAGTCTGGTCGAGGTGACAGTTCCGGCAACGATAAAAAGCTGGGACGGATCGGTATTTAACAGCTGCCAGAAGCTTGTAACATTTCGTGGTATGGGACTGGAATATGTGACATATGCTGATTTTGCACAATGCTATGCATTAACAGATGTATATCTTCCAAAAGTAAAAGAGATATATCGTCAGGCATTTGCAAATTGTCCATCCCTGAAACAGATAACGCTGCCTGCATCTACGCAGTTTGTAGATGAAAATGCATTTGCAAAGGATGTTGTGATCACCTGCAACAATAATCAACTGGTGCGGTTTGGTTACAATGGATTCCGTTATGCAGAAACAATTCAGATTAAAGGAAAAAGAGATTATACGAAGGCATTTGAGGTATTAGACAAGGTAAATGCAGAACGTGCAAAGAATGGTCTTGATGCATTGACGATGGATACCGGATTGTTAGAAACGGCTATGATTCGTGCCGGTGAGCAGGCAGTATTGTTTTCACATACCAGGCCGGATGGTGCAAGCTGCTTTTCAGCAAATAAGAATATGAATGCAGAAAATGTTGCGATCAATCAGTCTTCTGCAACAGCAGTCATGAATGACTGGATGAATTCATCGGGACACAAGGAGAATATTTTAAGTAAAAAAGCAACTACGATAGGAGTTGGCTGCTTTTATATAAATGGTATTTATACCTGGGTACAGTGCTTTGGTTCAAATACAGATGCTCAGACGGCAGAGAAGCAGGCAGACCGTACCATAACACAGAATATCAATATTCCGAAAAAGAAATTTACAGAAGCAATTACGACGGACGGTATTGTTTGGGGTGATGGTGAGACATATTCTTATAAATTTGTTATACAGATGGACAAGGATACTTATACTGCAGGCAAGAGCGTAAATGCGAAGGTCGTTCTGGTAAATCCCGGTTTTAGCATGTATTGTCCATTTACAAGCGGGAATATCACATGGAGCTCAGATAAGAAGAGTGTAGCAACGGTAGATAAAAATGGAAAGATTACATTTGTGGGCGGTGGTAAAGTAACTATCACAGCAAAAACAAAATATCATGAAACGTCACTTACCTTGACGGTGCAGAGTAAGTCACAGGTTACAAAGACCACACCAACATTGACACTGAAGAATAAGACAGTTACCTATACTGGAAAGGGAAAAAAGATAGGTGCTGCAAGCGTAAAAGGCGCGGCAGGGAAGATTACCTATAAATATTATTCAGATTCGAAGTGTACGAAGCGGTTATCTACATATCCTTCCAAGGTTGGAACCTATTATGTAATTGCAAGTGCAAAAGCAACAGCAACCAGCAATTCAGCGAAATCCAATGTAGCGAAATTAATGATTAAAAAGTCGAATCCAATGAAGGTAAAGGTGGCTTCAAAAACCTACAAAGCAAAAAAATCAACCGGAAAGCTTAACAAAAAGCATTCCTTTATAATCGGGGTAAAGAATGCAAAGGGTAAGGTGACATATTCCAGATCAAAGGCTTCGAAAGCATATATTACTGTTAGCAAAAAAGGAAAGGTAACAGTAAGGAAAGGAACGCCAAAGGGACCTATACAATTACGGTAAAGGCAAAAGGAACTTCAAAATATAGAGGAAAATCGAAGAAGATAACGATTAAGGTTTCCTGAGCAATATTAGATACATATGAAAAATAAAAGATCATTTCTGTATGTGATGCTGACGATTGCATTTCCCATCGCATTACAGAATTTATTAACTACAACAGCCAGTATGGTCGATACGATCATGATCGGAAGGCTAGGAGAGTCGTGCGTGGCAGCAGTTGGTATCTGTTCCCAGATCAGTTCCCTGTTCTTCAGCTGCTACTGGGGATTTGCCAGTGCGTCGATCCTGTTCTTCTCCCAGTATTGGGGGGCGGATGATGAAAAGGGAATTAATCGTACATTCGGTATCACTTTCATCTGCATGGCAATCGTGGGCTTTGCATTTGCAGCCCTGTGTATCATCAGACCGGAATTCTTATTGGGGGTATATACAGATAAAGAAGTATTTATCCGAATCGGAAAGCCGTATATGCGGATTGTCGGATGGGCATATCCGCTTCAGGTATTTGCTGTACTTATCAGCTTCCTGCTCCGTTCGACAGAGCGGGTGAAAGCGCCGCTTATCTGTTCCATCGTAGGATTGGTAGTGAATTTCTGCTTGAACTTTGTATTGATATACGGTAAATTCGGCGCACCGAAAATGGGTGCAGCCGGTGCAGCAGTCGGAACACTTGCATCTGCAATCATCAATTTATTACTGCTGTTTATCTATCTGATGCGTTCAAAATGCAAGGTGCGGATTCGCCTGAGTCAGATGTTCTTATTCCATGGCGGATTTATCAAAGTATATCTGGCAAATGCATTTCCAATTCTCTGTAACGAACTGTTTTATGGAGTTGGACAGATGCTGATCAATATCGTGATCGGACATCAGAATGAATCTGCGATCGCCGCCATGGCAGCGTTCCGTGTATGCGAGGGCTTTGTCTATGCATTCTTCGGTGGCTTATCAAATGCCACCAGTGTTGTGATCGGACAGTCTGTCGGCGCCGGTGACCATAAGGGTGCATACCGGTTTATGAAGCGGTCGGCATTGTTCTGTCCGGCAGTTACTTTCGGGATTGTGCTGATCTGTGCGTTATTACATGAACCATTGTTTGGCTTATTTGGACTGGGGGATCAGGCACTTCGGTATGGCATGTATATGTTATACATTTACCTGTTCTTCGGTGCCGTTCGAACCTGTAACTATATTATGAATGAGGGATACCGGGCAGCAGGCGAGACGAGAGTCGGAACCTATGTGGAGATTGGCGGTTTATTCTTAGTCAGCGTTCCGGCAACGTGGATCGCAGGTATGGTCTTACATCTGCCTTTCCTCGCGGTATTTTCATTTGTATATACGGATGAACTGGTGCGCCTGGCAATCGAGCTTGCCTATACCAGATCAGGCAAATGGGTGAAGCCGGTTACAGAAGCCGGAAGAAAGACTTTGCCGGAGTTCAAAGATTGGTTAAAGAACCGTAACAATCGTAAACGAAATGCAACATCTATAAAGAATAATTAAGCTGACAAAATCAGATAACGGACATATACTTTGTATATTCGAAAAACAGCCGAAGAAAAGCATTGTGATGAGATTCACAATAAGAATTCCAGAAACGTATTTACAGATGAATGCAGGAGGATTGTAAGCTATGAGAAAGAATAGAACCAAGTCGGGAAAGATTATGACGGTAGCACTTGCGGCAACATTTGCAGTTAGTTTGCTGGCAGGATGCAATGGCGCAGACTCAGAGTCAACAGAAAAGAACAAAGGAACAACCGAGGTATCAACCGAAGCAACGACAGAGAAGACGGAAGCACAGGCAACAGAGGCAGCCAGTACAGAAGCCGGGATGGAAGCGCAGACAACAGAGGCAGCCAGCACAGAAGCTAAGACTGAGACACAGACCACTGAAGCGGCTTCTTCCGAAGAAGATGCCGGTGCTACAGAGGAAGGTACTTCTACAGCAGAATTACAGGAAGAAGCTGTATCCGCTCTGCCGGGTACATATCCGATAGACATGATCTTTAGCAGTGGAGCCGGTGGATGGAGTACAACATTAACATTATCACAGGATGGATCATTTACAGGAGCATTTTCTGATTCCGAAATGGGAGAACGAGATGAGAATGAATACCCAAATGGGACCGTATATGTTTGTAATTTCAGCGGACAGTTCAAAGATATCAAGAAGGTAAACGATTATACATATTCGATGACTCTGGATAGCGTGAAAGTAGCAGAAGATGAGGAAAAAATCGAAGATGGTATCCGTTATAAAGCGGGTGAACCATCCGGCATGGACAGTGGAACGGAGATCTATTTCTACACTCCGGATGCACCTGTCTCAGAATTGCCGGAAGCATTCCTTTCCTGGTGGCAGGAAAGTGCTGATGGATCAGCAACACTTGACTGTTATGCAATCTATAATAAATCCGCGGATTCCGGATTTTTTGAGTACGCAAAGTAAGTACTGCAAATGAAGAGATCATTAAGAAGATGAAAGAGAAAATATAATACAATGAAAAAGACTTTGCCTGAAACAGCAGGCTCTTTGGGGATATAAAAAGAGCAGCTGTTTTGGACAAAGTCTTTTTTATGGTTCAGGATAAACGAGGCGAAGTAAATGGGAAGCAATACATATAAGGATCTTCAGAACTCACATCCGTGTTTTGGAGGACAGAAAAATAATGCCGGGCGGATTCATATGCCGGTGAGTCCGGGATAAAACATCGGATGCCGTTTTTGTGAGCGGACGATCAATGATGTGGAGGAGCGACCGGGCGTAACATCAAAGGTGATCATACAGAAGCAGGCTGTTGTGGTGGACATGGTGGTCATGGTGGCTGTGGATGTGGAACACCGGATGGATTGCCATAAAAAATAAATTTGTACTTGATAAAGCCTATAGAAATAGTATACTATAATGTAAAATGATAATTTATCATGTTTGCAGAAAAAGTAGATGAGATTCAGATGATGTATAGATGTATGGAATCATTTGAATCAGATAACAACGACAGGGAGGTCAAGATGAAGATATCAACAAAAGGAAGATATGCGATAAAACTGATGTTGGATCTGGCCACCTATTATAATGGTGAGCCGGTTAAGATAAAGGATATTGCAAGAAGACAGCATATTTCAGACAAATATCTGGAGCAGATCGTTGCAATATTAAATAAGGCATCACTGGTAAAAAGTATCCGTGGAGCGCGTGGAGGATACATGTTATATGCTTCACCGGAGAATTATACGGTGCGGCAGATCTTAGAAACAGTAGAAGGAAGTCTGGCACCTGCAGACTGTGTCGGCGATAACGCAGCTTACTGCGAAAACAGAAGTATGTGTGTCAGCGTACTGATCTGGGAGAAACTTGATCAGGCAATACAGGATGTACTTGAGGGAATCACCTTAGCCGATCTCGTTGACTGGCAAAACAACCTGATGGTAGACCAGTACGTTATTTAATATATGATAGACATTTGCGACATGAAGAAAAGGAGATCACATTGATTCTTGGCAGCAGCAATGATCGCGAAGTGGCCTTGACAAAGGACTGTCAGTTCATCCTGACCTCCTTCCCGATGAATGAACGGCTGGTATTTAACCGGACATATGCGGGATATCGGGGAAGCCTGACCTTTACCGAAGATTTATACGATAATCTGTAAAAGCAGATACCACATTTCACTCTGAAAAATTCAGAAAGAAATGTGGTATTTTTTTGTTCTAATTTTCATTTGTCATGCATACATTATAACTATCAGAAGTGTGTAACAGCCTACTTTAGGTATCAGATCATATCAGAAAAGCAGATGCTTTTCGAGTATTGGCAGATGATGGAACTGACAGGTGAAAATGGTTACAGATGACATATGCATGAGGTGGATCAGTTTGGAAAAAAGCAGAGAGAATGAAATATTGAAGATATTATCCGTAGCGTTAAGGAGAATATTTTCGAGTGAGATATATGATTATAACAAGCTTCAGGAGATAAGGCTTAGGATGAATGAACCCTTGATCGTGATCTATGATAATCGGGAATATTTTGTGACGGAGAAGGGAACGCGAACCACAGAATGTAAGAAAGCATATATGGTAGCACCTGCCGATATAAGGGAAACGCTGGAATATATCAGTAACTATTCACTCTATGCATATGAGGATGAGATCCGGCAGGGATTTATAACGATTCAAGGGGGACATCGTGTAGGGCTTGCGGGAAAAGTCATTCTGGAATCTGGAATGATCAAGAGTGTCAGACATATATCATTTATCAATATCCGTTTGTCACATCAGGTTAAGGGATGCTGTAAGAAGGTTCTTCCGTACATAATAAATGGAAATGAGACATTTCATACACTGATCATTTCCCCACCGCGATGTGGCAAAACCACACTTCTTAGAGATATGATCCGGATGTTGTCGGATGGATTTCCAGGATTCAAAGGAAATACTATCGGTGTCGTAGATGAACGATCTGAGATCGGAGCCTGTTATAAAGGCGTACCACAAAATGATATCGGCATACGGACGGATATTCTTGACTGTTGTCCAAAATCATATGGAATGCTGATGCTGATCCGTTCGATGTCACCGCAGATCATAGCGGTGGATGAGATTGGCAGCCGGGAAGATATCGATGCGATCTACAGCGTGATCAACTGCGGCTGTAAGCTGATCGCAACCGTACATGGCAATTCCATTGATGATATCAGAAATCGTCCGGGACTTCGGAAGCTGGTCGATGAGAGGATATTTGAACGATATATCGTGCTGAGCAATCGCAAACGGACAGGAGAGATCCGGACGATATTTGACGATCGGGGAAGTGTTCTCTTTATGGCAGAGGATGAACGCCTGACATCGGCATATGAAAATGAAGCGGCTGTAGCAGAACTGTCATAAGTGCAGGGAGGCGTACATATGTTATATATAAAGATTCTTGGAATGCTTCTGGTGGTCGCAGCTTCCTATGGGATAGGAAAGACGATAGGAGTTTATCAAAACCGGCGAGTGGAAGATATCTACGAGCTTCTGATATTTGTCCGGATGGCAAATGGGCATCTGGCATACAGTGCATCGGAGATCACCGAGATCATTCGGGAAGGATCGGATAAAGCAGGGGGAAGGATCGGAGACTGGCTTGCCGGGCTGGCTTTGCAGTTCCGGACGGAAGAATATGCTTCTTCTTTTGAGCAGATCTGGACAGGCAGTATCGGAAGTCTGATGGAACACAGCTATCTGACGGACGCACAGATCGGTGCGGTAAAAGAGCTTGGAAAATGGCTGTGTTATATGGATGTCGATATGCAGATCAGGAATCTGAAGCTGTGGGAACAGAACATGCAGGCAGAGTATGAGGAACAGAAGGACAGGGCACGCAGGATAAATAAAGTATCCAGATCACTTGGATTACTCGGAGGGATCTTTTTGATAATACTGATAGGGTAAGGGTGGCAGGAGCTTATGACGATACAGTTATTATTGAAGATAGGTGCGGTAGGAATCCTTGTAGCACTGTTGAATCAGATATTAAAGCATTCGGGGAAGGACGAGCTGGCATTCCTGCTGAATCTGGCAGGACTGATTCTTGTACTTTCTTGGATCATTCCATATATCGTAGAATTCTTTAATGACATTATGAAGCTTGTAAATATCGGTGGATAGGGGAGAAAAGGCATGAGTCTTGTTACGGTATGTATGGCATCGGTTCTGGTCGTTTTAGTAGCGATAAAACTAAAGAAAATGAATGCAGAATACAGCACGCTCTTAAGTATTGGAGCGTGTTTATTTATTGTCAGCTTTATCATAGGAAGACTTGGAAATGTACTGGATTCCATCGACCGCATCACCGGATACATCAATATCAATATGGAGTATATATCGATCCTGCTTAAGATGCTTGGCATTTCCTATATCTGTGAATTTGCGACAAATATCTGTAAGGACGCAGGCTATGGTGCGATCGCTTCGCATATTGAGCTTGCCGGACGGGTGACAATGGTGGTGATGAGTCTGCCAATCCTGTTCCATGTGATCGATATGGTTGTTCGTCTGATGGGGTAGAACTATGAGAGGACAAAAAGCGAAAATGATTATAGCAGGCGTAATGGCGTTCACGATCCTATTATCTGTGGTGTGTTTTGGCGGGCAGACCAGCAGGGCAGCTACCTTAGATGTCGATGAGACGGATCTGGGACTTGATGAAAATGCTTTTGACGAGATGGACATGCTGACAGAAGAACAGGCAGGACTCTCTTTTCGGGAGGTCGTATCCTATATACGAAACGGAGACCTTCAGGGACTGCTTGACTATAGTCTGAAAACCATACAGCAGACACTTACAGGAGAGATAAAAAGCAATAATCGCCTGCTCCTTCAGCTTCTTGCCGTTGTCATTCTGGGTTCGGTGTTCACGAATCTGTCCGGAAAGTTTGGAAAGATGGTAGGTGGAAACGGCTTCTTTGTCACCTATCTGATGGTGGCATCCATCCTGCTCGGAATGTTTGCGATCGTTTCCAATATAGCGGTGTCGGCAGTCTCGGATCTTACGGATCTGATGATCACTTTTATACCTGCTTATACGTTGGCTGTCTCCTATACAAATGGTGCAGGCACGGCAGAATTTACCTATCAGATCACGGTGCTGATCATTTTTCTGTGCGAGAAGGTGATCATTCAGATCGTATTTCCGCTTGCCAAATGCAGTGGGGTGGTCGGACTGGTGAATAAGTTAAATGCCGAGGATCATTTTTCAAGGACAGTTACGTTGTTGAGGAATATTGCAGGATGGATCCTGAAAACCATGTTTGCAGTTGTAACCGGAATGAATGTGATAAAGGGTGTGATCGTTCCATCTGTGGACAAGTTGGAACGAAATGCTGTCTTAAAAGCGTTCGGGATGCTGCCGGGGGGAAATACGGTTAAGAACG
Source organism: Clostridium sp. AM54-37XD (assembly GCF_003478225.1). Lineage (NCBI taxonomy): Bacteria > Bacillati > Bacillota > Clostridia > Eubacteriales > Clostridiaceae > Clostridium > Clostridium sp. AM54-37XD. The sequence continues at coordinate 120,714 of NZ_QUEV01000005.1, read as the reverse complement.
TCTCGGATATCCTGCTCGGTTCGGGTATGGTTTTGAAAAATGCTATCGGAATTGCAGGCGCGGTCGTCGTATTGCTGGCAGTGCTTCTGCCGGTTACCAAGATCGCGGTGATCTATCTGACTCTCCGTATCGTATCCGCATTTGTGCAGCCCTTGGGAGATAAACGGTTTTCCGACGGCATTAACATTATGGCACAGACCATCGGTTTGATGCTGCGTGGCATCTGGTGTGCTTCCTTTTTATTTATCATCTCCCTCACGCTTATGACGTTGCTTGCGAGGTGAAAAGCTGGTTGTCCATCCGGGTACATGCATAACCGTTTTTCAGAAATTGGTGGAAAGGAGTGCTGGATGTTGTTAGCTTGGATAAAAAATATCGTGCTTTTTATAATGTTTTCCTCGCTGGTATTTTTCTTGCTTCCGGATGAGAAATACAGAAAATATATGCAGACGGCGGTTGGTTTTGTACTGGCGATCATTGTCCTGACACCTGTATTAAGTGCGGGAGGCTTGAACGACATTCTAAGCTTTGATTATTACTATGAATCTATTGCAGGCGCACCGGGAAATGGCGATGTTACATATTATACAGATGTTATGGAGACTATGATCGAAGATCATTTGCGTGATACATTTCAATTGGACAATAAGGTAACGATTACCTTTGATGAGAACTATACGATCACAGCGGTTGAGGTTGATGTTGTCTCTACAACATCAGACAGTGTAGCAGATACAACCGTGGATGTAGCAAAACTCCGTCAGGAGATCGCAAAAGAGTATAAGATCAGTGAGGACAGGATAGAAATATTTGTAAATGGATATCAGACAAAATAACATGTACTAAAAGCGGACATGTTACATATAATGGAGTGAGAGAGCATGGAAGGAATATGGAATAACATCAAACAAAAGCTGCAGGAACTGAAAAAAGACAAAAATGCGGCACTTCGAAAGTGCATGGGGATTTTGCTTGCAGGTATTTGTCTGCTGGTCATTCTCTGGCCGTCTGATAAGGAAAACGGATTTTCCGGACTTGATGCTTTAACCGGAACGAAGCAGGATAAAACGTCCGGTGGAGTGACTGGAAAACAACAGAACGGGGAGGCTGCTACGGACAATGGACAGGAAACTTCCGGAGAAATATTATCGGCGAACAGCGGCTATGAAGACTATATAGTATTTCAGGAGGAGAAGCTGCGGGGGATATTGTCTCAGGTGAAGGGTGTCGGAACGGTAAGTGTCATGATCACATTAAAAGATGGCGGTGAAAAAATTATAGAAAAAGATGTGACGAAGTCTGAAAGCGAATCCGACGGCAGCAGCCAGAAAAACAGAAGTGAGGCTTCTGTTATGACAAACGCAGACAGCGGCGAATATCCCTATGTGAGCAAAATACTGGAGCCGGAGATTGAGGGAGTTCTGGTCAGTTGTACGGGGGCTTCCGATCCGACGATTGCGATAAAAATAACCGAAGCCGTGCAGGCATTATTTGATGTCCCGGCGCATAAGATAGTTGTATTAGAACAAGAATAAAGCATGGAGGATATGAATGAAGAAAAAGATCTTTAAGAAAAACCGTCTGGTGATATTTGCCCTGTCGGTTATGATCGGAGTTGCAGGCTATCTGAATTTCAATGCAGGAAAAAGAGACGACCTGTTGCGGCAAAAGGCAAAGGAGACAAATGCGGATGCTGAAGTTATCAGCTATGATAGTGAGAAAACTGACGTTTCCGATACTTCAGAAAAAGAGCTTACAGATCAGGCAAATAAAGAAACGATGGGAGCTGCGGATAATACAGAAGCAGGCGGAGAAGCTGCATCGGAGAATATCGATCCTACATATCTGGAACAGGCGGCTTTAGAGGAAAATGTGGAGTTAAACAGCGATGAAGAAGACATAGGAGAAGCAGTCCTTACCAGTGCACAGGCAATGAGAACGAATCTCGCAACCGCAAAGCTGAACCGGGAACAGAACCGGGCAAAAAGCAAAGAAGCATTGCTTGCGATCATCAATGATGAAACCATGGACAGCGCAGCAAAAGATGAAGCAGTAAGCAGCTACGTTAAACTTACTGATATGATTGAAAAAGAGACGGATGCGGAAACCGTCCTGACAGCAAAAGGCTATACCGACTGCATCGTAACCGTAAATGATGATACCGTTGATGTTACACTTCCTGTTGCAAACCTGTCCGACACCGAACGGGCACAGGTGGAAGACATCGTAACCAGAAAAACCGGCTACGATGTATCCCAGCTTGTAATAACAGTTGCCGAAGATAAGTAGGAATACACCTGCTAGAATTATGACATAAATATGATGCCCTCTATAAATGACTTGCTGCGCTTTCGAATCAAAGCACATGTCTTATTCGTAAATACTCCTGTGCCAACTCGCCTTCGGCTCAAACAGGCACCCGTATTTACTGACAATGTGCTTTTTCAGTCGAAATGCTCGCAAATGTCATATTATAAAGGGCATCATATTTTTATGTTATAAAGCCCAGCAGGTGTAATTATGATTGACTTCGTAATGTAATTACAAGTTGTGATATGTCACAACGGAAAATAAATAAGTGAGATTAAATTTAAAGATTTGGAGCTTATATATTTTATATAGAAATTAACAGGCACTACAACAAACACCGGAGCCACATTGTAAGATGACATCCGCGAGCATTTCGACAAGAGAAGTAAATTGCCTGTAAATACGGGTGCCTGTTTGAGCCGGAGGCGAGTTGGCACAGGAGTATTTACAAATAGGGCATTTACTTCGAATCGAAAGCACAGCAGGTCATTTACAATGTGGCTCCGGTGTTTGTTGCAGTGCCGTTCGTTTGGTGTAAAACTGCACAAAAACAACTGGATATTTTGTATAAATAGAATGCGTTACCTTGTTTTTATGTTGGGCGTCAGATATAATGAAACTATATGTCTATATAGCAGAAAAAGATGCAGAATAACATGAAAAACAAGTTTTTTTACAGGGAGGTATGAATGGAAAACGGAAGAACAACAATGATAAAAAGGATTTTTGCCGTGGTTCTGGCATTTGCGGTAGCCGTCTCGATCCTGACGGTGCCGGTACAGGAAACGTATGCAGCCGGTGGCAAGGTAAAAACGGTGGCAGTCACAAACCTGCCGGCAAAACAACTGACACTAAAAAAAGGAAAGACATTTGCCTTAAAATCAAAGGTAACAGTAACCGGAAAGGCTTCAAAGAAGGTTACATATAAGACAAGCAATAAAAAGATTGCGACGGTAAATGCAAAAGGTAAGATCACAGCGAAGAAAAAAGGAACCGCTAAGATCTATGTGATCTCAAAGGCAGATAAGAAGAAAAAATGCACGATCACAGTGACAGTCGGAACGCCGGTTACCAAGGTAAAGCTGAACAAGACCAAGTCTACGATGACAATTGGAAAAAAGCAGACCTTAAAGGCAACGGTTACACCGAAGAAAGCCAGCAGCAAGGCAGTCGTATGGAAGTCATCCAATAAGAAGGTTGCAACTGTAACCAGCAAAGGTGTTGTAAAGGCAAAGAAGGAAGGAACCGTCACGATTACGGCAACAGCAAAGGACGGATCCGGTAAGAAAGCCACCTGTAAGATTACAGTGAAGAAAGCAGCTTCGATCATACCAATCCCGACACCGGAAGAACCACTGATCGTTAAGAGCCTGAATATAGCACAGCCGGATCTGTTAACCATTACATTAACAAAGCAGGCAGCACTCACGGCTTCGGACTTTCAGGTATGGGCAAAGAAATATGAAAGTGCAGACTATCTGAAACAGTATACGATCGGACAGATAACAACAACGGATTCGCTTACTTATAAGATTAAGCTTACAGGAGATTCGGTGTTACAGAAAAACTCCTATATAAAAGTAGTAGTTCCAAAATTAAATCTGTCAAGAGAATGTATCTATCGGGATGAAACTTATACGATAGAAAAATCAGAAACATATGTATACAAACTTGGAGATTCTGTTGATAAGAGTCAGACACTTGGAAAGGGCTATTCCAATTGCTCTGTTAGCGGACTGCCGGCAGGGGTTAAATATCAGATCAAGACAGCTGCTGCCACATGTACACTTAAATTTAACGGTAACGTGACAAAGCAAGGGAAATATACAAGTAAATTAGTCTATGAAGATGAACTTGGTAACAAATTCAGTATGACTATCATCTGGCTGGTTTATGATGGAACGGAACTGCTTGTAAAGGATGCGGAAAAGGTTCTGACAACTGCATGGGGAACTACGCTTCCACAGCTTAAGGTATATGGCGGAAACGGTACTGATACGAGCGATTATACATATGAGATTTTACGAGAAGAAAGTGACAGTGCTGCATTAGCAGTTTCTTCACTCATCAATGGTGGAGCCGGGATACAGGTATCATCCCCAAAACTGTCAACCGGAACCTACAAGCTTCGTATCCGTGCAACAGATAAGACAGACACTTCTATGACAAGCACAGGAACTCTTACACTAAAAATTATAGAAGGCGGTTATTTACAGGGTAAAGTAAAAGATGCAAATGGCGATCCACTGACCAGTTTTCAATTCACTATGAAGAACCAAAATGAATATGCCGAGTATACGGATGAGGTAAGCGGCAGATGGAATGGTGTTAGTAAGGATGGAGTCATTTTAATGGATGATCTGGAAGCCGGTACTTATGATGTTGCGGTATCCAGTTATAGTGGAACAGTAGGTACTACTGTTTATAATCTGAAGACTCAGAAAGCGGCATATGGAACAGATGATGTGCATCCGGTCTGGTCATTTGATGTCACACTCCCGGTATATAAGGTTACTATAGAGCTGGACCCGGATGTGCCAGATGCAGTGAAAAATATAACCGGTTTGGCAATTGGCAGGATGTTTCGGATGGAAGTTATTATGGATCGACCAAAACCGTTTATCTGGAAAATGGAACTCATCATTTAACCTGTCGAAAGAGTATAAGTGGTGAAATTTATAATTTTTATCTGGATGTGACGGTGAACGGAAGTAATACGACCGCATATGCATATGTCAAAGAATAAGGTTCGTATGAGAATAGATTAGGGAATCTACAGAAGGAGAGTATAGATGAAAGAAAGACGATATAATTTGTCTGTGAAAAGATTTCTGGCATGGGTGATAGCGATCGCAGTTGCAGTATCCATTCTGACTGTCCCACAGACAGAGAGCTATGCAGCCGGTGGTAAGATCAAAACCATAGCGGTTACGAATCTGCCGGCAAAGCAGTTAACCTTAAAAAAAGGAAAATCCTTTACCTTAAAGACAAAGGTAACAGCGACAGGAAAGATTTCCAAAAAGGTCGCATATAAATCGAGTAACAAGAAAGTTGCAACTGTAAATGCAAAGGGTAAGATCACGGCAAAGAAGAAGGGAACCGCTACGATCACCGTTTACTCCAAAGCAGATAAGAAAAAGACCTGTAAGATCAAGGTGACAGTTGGTACCCCGGTTACCAAGGTGAAGTTAAATAAGACAAAGGCAAACTTAAATGTCGGTAAATCACTGACCTTAAAGACAACCCTTTCACCGAAGAAACCAAGCAATAAAGGAATCATTTGGAAAAGTTCAAATACCAAGGTTGCAACTGTAACCAGCAAAGGTGTCGTAAAGGCAAAGAAAGCGGGAACCGTTACGATCACAGCGACAGCAAAGGATGGTTCCGGTAAGAAAGCAGCCTGTAAGATCACTGTAAAGAAAGCAGCGGTGACTCCGGTTGTTCCGGAAGTACCGGTTGTGATCCGGAACGTGAGTATTGTGAATAAAGCAGTGATCCAGGTGACATTAAATAAGGCAAAAATATTACAGACATCGGATTTTGCAGTATCCAGTAAGGTATATGGATACGGGAACTTTGTAAGAAAGTGTGTGATTGATCATCTGGAAACAACAAATAACATTACATATAAGCTTTATCTGGACAAACAGGATATTTTTTATAATGGAGATATTGTTCAGGTATCTGTTCCGACATTAAACAGTACAAAAGAACTGACATATCGGACAAAGCCGACAGAGATAACAATAAGATCGGAAGTACGACGTAAGAAAGGAACAGTGGTAGGGACCAGTTCCTTAGATACTTCAGGCGTTTATGATCCGGATGTACAGGGCTATGCTGTATATACAGTAAGCAATCTTCCAACCGGTCTTTCGTATAAGGTGGTAGATGACGCAGACCAATCCGGTTATCTGCAGTTTTATGGTACCTTGAAAGAGACAGGAATCTGGGAGACAAAGGTTGATGTCGTAGATGAATTTGGAAATAAGATTCATTATATCAAGGTATGGAAAGTATATGATGAAAGGGCAGTCATAGCACAGGATATTACAAAATATGGATGCCTGAGTTTTCCAGCTCCAAACAAACCAAATGGAACTTATACAGTAAAGTATGGAGCACAGATAAGTCCTATTGGTGGTAATGGCAGTTACAAATATGAAGTTGTGTCAAAAGCAGATTGTCTGGATTTGGTGATGTCAACAACCGGAGTACAGTATTGTTCGATTGATACAGATCAGGCTGGTGAATATACCATGAAGATAAAGATCTCTGACAGCAGAGATGCTGCAGTTTTCACATACTGCACAGTGACTTTTATTATAAAACCGGGAGTCCTGCTCCAGATTACAGCTACCGATCTGGATGGAAATAAGATCAAATATACCGGTATAGATACTTATTTGTGCAGACTTAAATCCCAGTGGAAGGATAATTCATACAGTGAGATCAGCTATGCACGAGAGGTCGGGGAGATTGAAGATGGAATGGCAATATACAGCTATGTACCGGAAGGAGTCTATGATATCTCGATTGAGGATGAAAGAGGCGGAACAGGAGTCTATGCAAGTGATTACTATGTAAGTGCTGCAGCTACGAATGAAGTTACGTTTGCTCTTCCTGTATATCAGCAGACTGTCGTATCGGATAATACGGATTTTGCAGATCTTAGCCAGATGGGAGAGTGGAAGGATGAGAATGGAGTTGTACAGGGCAAAGGCGGATACCTCTATCTGGCGGTTGGTAATTATACACTGACCGGTACCGCGGAGAAAGATGGTGTGACTTATCAGGCAACTCTTAAGATATCAGTTACAAATACTACACGGGCCAATATGGTAACCGCCCATGTAGTGGCTCAATAAATAAAAGGGGAGACTATTTTATGAAAAAACATACGAAAATGTCAATGCTAAAACGTATCCTGGCAATTGTGATCGCAGCAGCAGTAGCGGTTTCCATACTTACGGTTCCGGATGTGGAAGTAAGTGCGGCAACCGGTAAAGTAAAATCTGTAGCGGTTACAAACCTGCCGGCAAAACAACTGACACTCAAAAAAGGGAAAACATTTACCTTAAAATCAAAGGTAACAGTAACCGGAAAGGCTTCAAAGAAGGTTACATATAAGACAAGCAATAAAAAGATTGCAACGGTAAATGCAAAAGGTAAGATTACAGCAAAGAAAAAAGGAACCGCTAAGATCTATGTGATCTCAAAGGCAGATAAGAAGAAAAAATGCACGATCACAGTAACCGTCGGAACACCGGTTACCAAAGTGAAGCTGAATAAGACCAAGTCTACAATGACAGTCGGCAAGAAGCAGACCTTAAAGGCAACGGTTACACCGAAGAAAGCAAGTAGCAAGGCAGTCGTATGGCAGTCATCCAATAAGAAGGTTGCAACTGTAACCAGCAAGGGTGTCGTAAAGGCAAAGAAAGCCGGAACGGTTAAGATTACAGCAACAGCAAAGGACGGCTCCGGTAAGAAGGCATCCTGCAAGGTAACAGTAAAGAAAGTGTCTGCAGCGAAACCGGACAATCCAGTTCCAGTAACGCCGCTTGGTATCAAGAGTGTGAAAATCGTACAGGATGATATGATGGAGGTTACCTTTACAAAGGCAACAGCACTTACGGCAGCAGATTTTAATGTATGGGCAAAACGATATGAAAATGCAGATTATCTGAAGAAATATACAGTAAGTCAGGTAACGACAACGGATTCCATTACTTACAAGGTGTATATCACGGGAGATATGGTATTTGGCAAAGGGCTTTATATCAAGGTAGAGGTACCAAAGTTAAAGTTGTCAAAAGAGTGTGTGTATATGGAAGATACATACAATGTCGAAAATTCTGTAACATTATCATATAAAGTAGGAGCTACAGTAAAAGATATAAGACAAAGACTGGGAACAGGTTATGCGAATTATTCGATCAGCGGGCTTCCTGCCGGTATTCAATATGAGGTCACAACAGAGGCAACGAAACGGGTGATGGAATTTTCAGGATCACCGAGAAAGGCTGGGGTGTATGACAGCGTTCTGGTTTACGAAGATGAGATTGGCAGTAAATATCGTTTGACAATCCGTTGGATCATATATGACGCGGACAATCTGATCGTATGTGATAAAGAAGAAGGGGCATTAAATACTAATTGGAGTAGTTTATTTACACCGGTGTATGCATATGGAGGAAGCGGTTCTTATACATATGAGATCATAAGAGCAGAAAGTGACAGTGCGATTCTGAATAACTGTAAGATTGTAGATGATTTAGATAAGATCAATATCAATGCAAAAGGGATTGCATCAGGAGTATATAAGATCCGTATCCGTGTCATAGATCAGAAGGATGGTACAAAGACAGGAACGGGAACACTTACTTTTACAATTGTAGATTCCTATTATATCAAGGGAATTGTAAGAGATGCGAATGGAGATCCGATAGAGCAGTACCGTTATTCAATAATTAATAAGAATAGATATGCGGAATATTCAAATACGATAAGCGGAGTAAGGTATAGCACCTATAATCTCAGTACCAAAAAATATGATGGTACGTTTTACGATGAAGGTCTGGAAAGCGGCACATATGATATCACGATATCCGATCGAAGCGGGTCTGTAAGTCAGAGCATTTATAATCTGACAGCATTACCAAGAAAGGAAGGGCAGACATCGACGGATACGGATCTGAAGATGATGTTTGATGTCACACTTCCTGTTTATAAGATCAAGATTGAGATGGACCCAAATGCGCCGGAAGAAGTACAGGGATTTACGAAATTCGCTACCTGGCGCGATGTAGCCGGATCGAAATATTACAATGAAGGAACAACACAATACCTTCCAAACGGAACTTATCATCTGAGCTGTACCGGTACGGTGAATGGCACAAAATATGTCTTTTATGTGGATATAACCGTGAATGGCAGCAATAAAACAGCATATGCTTATGTAAAAGAATAAGATATGGGAATGGATGTTACATGAGTCATGAGAAACATGGAAGGAGACAAGAGTATAAATGAAAGAAAGACGAAAGAATTCGACGGTAGGGAGAATACTTGCATGGGTGATCGCAGCTGCAGTGGCAGTATCCATTCTTACCATTCCACAGACAGAAAGTTATGCGGCAGGGGGTAAGGTAACAAAGGTAGCGGTATCCAATCTTCCGGCAAAGCAGCTGACACTGAAAAAAGGGAAAACATTTACTTTAAAGCCAAAGGTAACAGTAACCGGAAAAATTTCAAAGAAGGTTACTTATAAGACAAGCAACAAAAAGGTTGTGGCAGTGAATGCAAAAGGTAAGATCACAGCAAAGAAAAAAGGAACAGCAAAGATCTATGTGATCTCAAAGGCAGATAAGAAGAAAAAATGCACGATCACAGTAACGGTCGGAACACCGGTTACCAAGGTGAAGCTGAACAAGACCAAGTCGACAATGACAGTCGGGAAAAAGCAGACCTTAAAGGCAACGGTCACACCGAAGAAAGCAAGCAGCAAGGCAGTTGTGTGGAAGTCATCCAACACAAAGGTTGCAACGGTTACGAGCAAAGGTGTTGTAAAGGCAAAGAAAGCTGGAACGGTTACGATCACAGCAACTGCTAAGGATGGCTCCGGTAAGAAAGCAACCTGTAAGGTTACAGTAAAGAAAAAAACAGTGAATCCTGCACCTATAACACCGACGCCGGTCGAACCGGTCGTGATCAAGAGTCTGACAATCCTTGGAAATGCAGATATTCAGGTGGTGTTAAGTGCCAAACAGGCATTAAAGGCATCGGATTTTACAGTTTCCAGTAAAGTGAATGGATATGGTAAATATGTAAGAAAATGTGTACTTGACAGTGTGACAACAACAGATCAGATCACATATCGGATTCATTTGAACAGACAGGATGTGCTCTTTAACAGTAATATGGTTCAGGTATCTGTTTCAAAATTGAAGACCAGTAAAGAAGCGGTATATCGAAAAGCTGCCAGTACAATAACGACCAGCGAAGTAAAGATATTTGCAAAGGGTGACGGATTTAACACAAAGAAGGATGTAACCTATTATAAACCGGATATATCAGGACTTGCTGTTATTACAGTTGGAGAATTGCCGCCGGGCGTTTCTTATAAAGAGGTACAGATAGGCAGTAATTCAAATTATCTTGAATTTACAGGCGTATTTACTGCGAGCGGGATCTATACAACAAAGATCGATGTAGTAGATGAACTTGGTAATAAGATACATCATACGATCACCTGGAAGATATGGGATGCTCAGACGATCGTTGCAGAAGACATTATACAATATGGCTATTTACAGAATCCGGATGCAGCAGCCGGTAAACCGGATGGTGCGTATACATCCAAATCTGATGCACAAATTTTACCACGAGGCGGAAGCAGTACTTACACATATGAAGTTGTTTCGAAGGCAGACTGCATGGAACTGACACCGGATGGATTTTATGCTTATGGTACGATAGATACCAGGCAGGCGGGAACTTATTCTATGAAAGTAAAGATCACAGACAAGAAAGATTCTGCTATCTTTACATACTGTACAGTGACATTTGTCATTACAAAGGGAATTCGTGTGAAAGGAACATTTGTGGATCTGGATGGTCATAAGATCAAGAATACAGTTTCAGATACCTTTTGGTGTTATATCAAGTCCAGGTGGACGGATCGGGCATACTCCATTGATCTGAAAAAAGAGATCGGAAAGTACAATAGTAGTACCGGAACGGTATATTTTGATGTCCCGGAAGGCAATTACGACATAAGAGTGGTAAATAAAACCGGAGGGGTAGAAAAATATCTTGAAAATTATACGGTAAGTGCATCAACAAGCAATAATTACCAGATTGTGCTTCCGTTATATCAGATTACGGTTGCATCAGATAATACAGCATTAGGTGCTTCATCTTTTGGAGAATGGGAAGAAGCAGATGGTACTTTGAGAGGAAAAGGTGAGTATCTGTATCTGCCGGTTGGTAATTATACATTAACCAGTACTGCAGAGAAAGCTGGGGTAACCTATCAGGCAACTCTCAAGATATCAGTTACGAATACTACACGGTCTGCAACAGTGACCGCACATGTAGTGGCGAAATAAAACAAAAGAATAACAATTTATAATTATAAGACGGATACCTGTTATAATGATTTGATGAATATGTCATATTATAATGGGTATTCGTTTTTTTATGTGAAAAATTGTATTATTGTCAGAGATGAAGATGTCGAAACAGATATACGTTTTAATTATATTATGCCAAAATATAAATAAACATCACCAACAATGCAGATACTACAATAGAAACTATAAATTTATGTGTGATTAGCTGTAAAAATATATGTTTAATATTCAGAATTAGTTATTGTACAAAAGTGAATGGATATGCAGGTATGCTGTGTCGGCTGGTGCTTGTATCCTATAACAACATTAGCGAAGCTCCGTTATGAAGTGCACATTGTCAGCACATACGGGTGCATGTTTGAGCCGCAGGCGAGTTTGCACAGGAGTATGTGCGGATAAGACATGTGCAGTTCATAGGAAGAGAAGTGTGTTGTTATAGGATACAAGCACCAGCCGACACAACATACCTGCATATACCTCACAAAACTAGTGGCTAATTCTGAATTATCCCCGCCAATTCCGGGTGTTGAATGTTTTTCATAATTGCGGTATAATATTGAATCAATATGTACAAATATAGGAAGTCTGGAGGTATACAGAATGAGTGAAGAAAATACAAGCACGTATGAAAATATAGAAGAAGAAAATTCCATCGGTCATGTACAGATCGCAGGCGAGGTAATCGCGATCATTGCAGGTCTGGCAGCAACTGAAGTAGACGGTGTATCAAGACTTGCCGGCTCACTATCAAATGAACTCGCAAGCCGTCTTGGCAAGAAGAATCCGGCAAAGGGCGTGAAAGTAGAATTACTGCCGGGCGAAGTAAAGGTAGATCTGGCAATTGACGTATTATATGAGTACAGCATTCCAACTGTGACAACACAAGTTCAGGATAAAGTAAAGCAGGCAATCGAGACTATGACAGGTCTTAATGTAACCAAGGTAAATATACGTGTAGCCGGCGTTCGCATGGCAGACGCAAACTAGAGAGGAACATATGACAAGACGAGAGATAAGAGAAACCGTATTTAAAATTTTATTCAGTCTGGAATTCAATGACATTTCAGAGATCAGAGAAGAAGCAGAACTCGAACTGGAGCATGCCAGCCTTTATGATGAAGACGATAACAAGATGGATGCAGTAGCCATGACAGAGGAAGAAAAAGCCTATGTTATAGATCGAGTAGAGGCAGTCGTAGCCCATATTACAGAGATCGATGAAACGATCAGTGGTATTTCACAGGGATGGAAGCTTGGCAGAATCGGAAAAGCAGAGCTTGCTATCTTAAGACTGGCTGTATACGAGATCAAATTTGATGAAGATATTCCTGTAAAGGTAGCGATCAATGAAGCAGTAGAGCTTGCAAAGACATACTGCGATGTAGAAGCAAAGAGCTTCATTAATGCACTTCTTGCAAAGCTTGCAGATTAGGTGAGAATATGGCAAAGAAAAGCTATACCGTCGGACAGGTAAATGGATATATCAAGAATCTGATCAGCAGTGATTATCTGCTTGGTGATATTTATGTGAAGGGAGAAGTCTCTAACTGCAAATATCACAGTTCCGGGCATATCTATTTTTCATTGAAGGATGAGACCGGTTCGATCATGGCTGTTATGTTTAAAAGTTATGCATATTCCGGTCTTGATTTCAAACTGGAAAACGGGCAGCAGGTAGTCTGCCACGGAAGTGTGAATATCTACGAACGGGATGGCAGATATCAGTTATATGTAAAAGAGATCAAGCTGGATGGGATTGGAAATCTCTATGAGCGGTATGAACAGTTGAAACAGAAGCTGTATGAACAGGGACTGTTTGAATTCGATATCAAGAAGCCGATACCGGCATATCCGAAGCGGGTAGGCATCGTGACAGCACAGACAGGTGCGGCGATCCAGGATATCAGAAACATCGCAAAGAGAAGAAATCCATATGTCCAGCTTATCCTGTATCCGGCAAAGGTACAGGGAGATGGGGCAGCAGAGGATATTGCACATGGAATCGAAGTGTTGGATACTTTGGGCGTAGATACGATCATTATCGGTCGTGGCGGCGGTTCGATCGAAGATCTCTGGGCATTTAATGAGGAGGTCGTTGCATGGGCAATCTATCATGCAAAGACGCCGATCATTTCCGGTACAGGTCATGAGATTGATAATACCATCGCAGATTATGCGGCAGATCTTCGAGCTCCGACACCATCAGCCGCCTGTGAGCAGGCAATACCGGATGTGATGTCCACGGTTCATCAGGTCATAAATCAGGGCAGACAGATGGATTATCTGATGAAACGGAGACTTGCAGCATATCAGGAGAAGTTACAGGTAGCAGAACGGCATCTTCGTATACTGAATCCAAAACAACGACTGGCACAGCAGCAGATCTATCTGGATGATCTGTCAGATCGTTTAAACCGTGCTATGAAGAACAAATATGACAGATACGAACACCGGGTGATGCTTCTTGCAGAACGTCTGCATGGTCTGTCACCATCGGCGAAGCTTATAAACGGATTTGGATATATCGAAAAGACCGGAATGCCGGTAACAACGATAAAAGAGATAGAAAAAGACGACCACATTACCATCCGTGTTCATGATGGTCTGATCGAGACAAGAGTAACGGATGTGAAAGAGGAAGATTAGAAATGGCAGAGAAGATGGAAAAGGAGGATTTCTCGATCGAGGAATCCCTGAAGAAAATAGAAGCGATCACGGCTGTCTTAGAGAATCCTGCGACATCGTTAAAGGACAGTCTGGCAGCCTATGCAGAGGGCGTACAGCTTGTTCAGGCATGTAAGGACAATCTGTGTGATGTAGAAAAAGAAATGATCGTATTGAGTGGAGAGAACAGTGGAAAAGAATAAATTAGAACTTCGGACAAAAGAAGTACAGGATATTATATACACATATGCACCGGCAGAAGAAGGGTTTCAGAAAACTATCTTTACGGCAATGAATTATTCCTTTCAGGCAGGCGGAAAGAGACTACGTCCGTTATTAATGCAGGAAACCTACCGCTTGTTTGGCGGAACAGGAAAAGTTGTAGAGCCGTTTATGGCAGCAATCGAGATGATACATACCTATTCCCTGATCCATGATGATCTGCCGGCATTGGATAATGATGAATACCGCAGAGGAAGAAAGACTTCGCATGTGGTATTTGGTGAGGCAATGGCGATCCTTGCTGGTGATGCGCTTTTAAATTATGCATTTGAGACAGCCTGTAAGGCATTTGAGCTGGAACCGGGTGATCAGACTGTTGCCAGAGCATTCACGATCCTTGCAAAAAAAGCAGGTGTAAACGGAATGATCGGTGGCCAGGTTGTAGATGTAGAGATGACAGGGAAGCAGATGAGTGGTGATCAGCTTCATTTTGTGTATGAGAATAAGACCGGTGCGTTGATCGAAGCATCCATGATGATCGGTGCAGTTCTTGCCGGAGCAACGGAAGACGAATTGAAGCAGGTTGAGATGATCGCATCGGATATCGGACTGGCATTCCAAATCCAGGATGATCTTCTGGATATTTTGGGTGACAGCGCAGTGCTTGGAAAACCTGTCTGCTCAGATGAAGAAAATGGTAAAGTAACTTATGTCACGGTCCACGGACTTGAGGAGTCCAAGAAGGATGTCGCGGAGATATCCAGGCGTGCGGTTACAAGACTGGATCAGCTTCCGTATAAGAATGAATTTCTGGATGAATTGATTCTGGAACTGGTCAACAGAAAGAAATAACAGAGATGAAAGATATGAGTATACTGGATCGAATACAAGAACCAAATGACATAAAGAAAATAGATGAGAAAGATCTGCCGGAGCTGGCACAGGATATCCGAGAGTTTCTGATTGCAAATGTCAGCGAGACGGGTGGGCATTTGGCGTCAAACCTTGGGTGCGTGGAACTTACAATCGCACTTCACCGTGCGATGGATTTCCCGGCTGATAAGCTGGTATGGGATGTAGGACATCAGTCCTATGTGCATAAGATCCTGACCGGACGAAAAGATCAGATGACAACGTTACGGAAGTTTGGCGGTTTAAGCGGATTTCCCAAGACCAGTGAGAGTGATTGTGATGCTTTTAATACAGGACACAGTTCGACTGCGATGTCAGCAGCACTTGGTATGGCATGTGCAAGAGGAATCAAAGGAACACAGGAGAAGATCGCAGCCGTTGTTGGTGACGGTTCTTTCACTGGTGGTATGGTTTATGAAGCGCTAAATAACATGGCAGAGGTCAAGACCGGATGTCTGGTCGTGCTGAATGACAATGAGATGTCGATTGACCACAATGTAGGTGGAATGTCAAGCTACCTGAGTAAGCTTCGTGTCGGTCAGCCATATAATGATCTGAAAAACGGAATCGAGAAAGCGCTGATGCATATACCGGTAGCAGGTGAGAAGCTTGCGAAAGGATTGAAGCGGTCAAAGGACTCTTTAAAGCAGATATTCGTTCCCGGAATGTTCTTTGAAGAAATGGGTGTTACTTATATCGGACCGATCGATGGTCATAATATACGCATGATGGAAGAAACCTTCCGGCGTGCATTTAAGTTAAATAAACCGATTCTGGTTCATGTGAAAACGATCAAAGGAAAAGGGTATAAATATGCGGAGAAGCATCCATGCTATTTCCATGGGATCAGTTCTTTTGATGTTGCAACCGGAAAAGTGAAAAATGTAGAAAAAGGTTTATCTTATACTGCTGTATTTGCGAGAAAACTGATAGAACTTGGAACAGAAAATAATCGAATCGTTGCGATCACGGCAGCAATGAGCAAGGGAACCGGAGTCAATAAATTTGCAGAGGAATTCCCGGATCGAACCTTTGATGTGGGAATTGCAGAAGAACATGCGGTAACATTTGCGGCAGGACTTGCTGCGGAGGGCATGATCCCTGTGGTAGCGGTATATTCTTCCTTCTTACAGCGGGCTTACGATCAGATCCTGCATGATGTCTGTATGCAGAATCTGCATGTTATATTTGCAATCGACCGGTCAGGGCTGGTCGGGGCAGACGGTGAGACACATCAGGGAATCTTTGATACAGCATTTTTATCGCATATTCCGAATCTGGTCATTATGGCTCCGAAGAACCGCTATGAGCTGACCAGAGCGATGGAATGGGCAGTAGCCTATGACGGACCGGTTGCGATCAAATACGCCAGAGGACAGGCATATTACGGTTTGAAAGATTATAATGAGCCGGTCGAATACGGAAAGAGCGAGATCCTCCGTGAGGGAAGTGAGATCGCATTAGTAGCGGTTGGAAATATGGTGGAAGAAACCGAGAAATTATATAACCGGTTCCTACAGGAAGGCAGACAGGTGACCTTTGTCAATGCAAGATTTATCAAGCCATTAGATAAAGAGATGATCGACCATCTGGCAGAGACACATAAGCTGATCGTAACGATCGAGGAAGGTATTCTGCATGGCGGTTATGGTGCTCTGGTTGAGGAATATCTGGAATCAAAGGCAAGTGATGTGAAGGTGCTTCCGATCGCAATCGAAGATACCTTTGTCCGTCATGGAAGTGTAGAAGAACTGAGAAAGATGTTGAAGATAGATGCTGAATCCATATACAGACGGATTCGGGACATAATGGAGTAGAGATGAAAGAACGACTGGATGTAATGATGGTAAATCGTGGACTTGCAGAGTCCAGAGAAAAAGCAAAGGCGATCATCATGTCGGGCATTGTCTATGTAGATAACATAAAGGAAGACAAGGCAGGATCGACATTTGATGAGAAAGCACAGATAGAAGTAAGAGGCAACACATTAAAATATGTGAGTCGTGGTGGTTTAAAGCTTGAAAAGGCAATGGATTGCTTCGGAGTAAGCCTTGCAGGAAAAGTGGCAATGGATGTTGGATCTTCAACCGGTGGATTTACGGACTGTATGCTGCAAAATGGTGCAGTTAAGGTGTATTCGGTGGATGTCGGACATGGACAGCTTGCATGGAAGCTTCGAAACGATGAGCGGGTTGTCTGTATGGAGAAAACAAATATCCGTTATGTGACACCGGATGATATCGAAGACAGGATTGCATTTGCATCGATCGATGTATCCTTTATTTCTTTGACAAAGGTGCTTCCTCCGGTAAAAGAGCTTCTGACAGACGATGGAGAGATCGTGTGTCTGATCAAGCCGCAGTTTGAAGCCGGCAGAGAAAAGGTCGGTAAGAAGGGCGTTGTCAGAGATCAGAAGGTGCATGTAGAAGTGGTTGAAATGATCGTTGACTTCGCAAGACAGATCGGATTTAAAACACTTGACTTAAGCTATTCACCGATCAAGGGACCGGAAGGAAATATCGAGTATCTTTTGTACATAACAAAGGATCAGACGAAGGAAAATAAAGAATTTGATATAAAGGCTATGGTGGAAGAATCACACAGATGCCTGTAAGAGGAGTAAAGATCCGATGAATCGTTTTATGATCGTGGTGAATCCCGATAAGGACACCGATTCGACAGTTACAAACAGAATACAGAGTTATCTGGAAGCGCATGGAGCAGCCTGTATGGTGCGGGATGTATTCCATCTGGAGTCTTCGGACTGGGAAGCTTTAAAGAAAGAGCAGTTTGACTGTGTACTGGTTCTTGGTGGTGATGGAACACTGTTACGCATGGCTGGTGAGACGGAAGATATCGATATACCGTTATTTGGCATTAATCTGGGTACGGTAGGCTTTCTGACAGAAGGGGAAGTTGCAAATATCGAAGAGATACTGGATCGGCTGCTGACGGATGATTTTACGATTGAAGAAAGAATGATGGTCACAGGTACGGTTACGAAAGCGGATGGAACAACGTATCGCAAGAGTGCTTTAAATGATATCGTGATCAGCCGGGCAGGATTTTCCAGACTGATCGGACTTAATGTGTCTGTTGATGGACAGGTGCTTGATACATATGAGGCAGATGGTGTTGTGATATCGACACCGACAGGCTCAACCGGCTATAATCTGTCAGCGGGAGGGCCAATCGTCAGCCCGGATGCAGAGCTATTAGTGATCACGCCGGTATCACCACATTCATTGACTGCAAAGAGTATCGTATTATCCGGTAAAGAGGAGATTACGATAGAGATCACCAAGAAGCGTAAGACACAGGATACAGAGGCGATCTGTTCTTTTGATGGTGGTAATGATGTGGAATTATCTGTTGGTGACCGGGTAGATATCCGCAAGGCGGAGAAGATAACCAGACTGATCAAAGCAAGTAATGTAAATTTTTATGAGATACTTAGAAATAAATTAGGAGGAAACTGAGATGAAATATCAAAGACAGGCAAAGATACTGGAGCTTGTTGAAAAATATGATATTGAAACACAGGATGATCTTCTGGGGAAACTGAAGGAAGAGGGATTTCAGGCAACACAGGCAACTGTTTCCAGAGATATTCGGGAAATGAATCTGACCAAGGTATCCGTACCGGGAGCCAGACAGAAGTATGCCGTTGAGAAGAACAATCGTTATGAGACGCTGGATTCCTATAAGAAGGTTCTGAGCACAGGAATTATTTCTGTAGATGCAGCAGAGAACCTGATCGTGATCAAGACAATCTCCGGTGTTGCCATGGCTGTAGCGGCTGCACTGGATCATATGGCTATTGATGGCTGATGGGCTGTATAGCAGGAGATGATACGATCTTCCTTGCTGTGAAGGATAAGAACCTGACGATGTCGATCAAGGCGCAGATTGAAAAGATGTAAATTCTGTTATTTTGTGCATGGAATACACAGGAGGACATATGCTTTTAAATGTACACATAAAAAATATTGCATTGATTGAAGATGCAAATATCAATTTTACAGATGGACTGAATATCTTAACCGGTGAGACCGGTGCAGGTAAGTCTATTATTATGGGAGCTTTAAAGATTGGTATGGGAGGCAAGCTTCCCAAAGATATGCTGAGAGATCCGGAAAAAGAAGGCTTCTGTCAGTTATTATTTTTTATTGATGATGAATCACTGGTGAAGCAGCTGCAGGAGCTTGGGGTTACACCGTCAGAGGATGGAGAGATCATCATAACCAGACGAATAGTAAATGGCAGAACCATGAATACTATTAATGACCAGACAGTAACAGCAGCAAAGTTAAAAGATGTTTCGGCACTTCTTGTGGATATGCATGCACAGCATGAGCAGCAGATCCTGTTGAAGAAGGCAGAGCATTTGAATATTATGGATAAATTTGCAAAAAGACCGCTTGCTTCATTAAAACAGAAATATGAAGACTGCTATAAAACATTTGAAGATCTTCGAAAAGAACTGGAAGAAGGACAGATGGATGAAGGCGAGCGGAAACGGAAACTGGAATATATCCGGTTTGAAGCAGGAGAGATCGAAGGGGCCAGGCTGGTTCCGGGTGAAGATGAAGAACTGGAGAAGCAGTACCGTAAGATGGTGAATGCCAAGGATATTGTAGAAGCAGTTTCTGAGGTTTATTCGATCACAGGGTATAACCGGAACGCATCTGCCGGAAATGAGATCGGACGTGCGCTTGCAAGCTTAAAAGCGATAAAAGGTCTGGATGAGGAGATAGAGAGCATCTTCAGTGAGCTTACAAATATTGATTCGCTGTTAAATGATTTTAATGTATCGGTCAGTGATTATATGCAGAGTATGGAATTCGATGAGTCTGAATTCCATGAGGTTGAAGATCGGCTGAATACCATTAATAATTTAAAAGGAAAATATGGAAGAACCCTAGATGATGTACTTGCTTATCTGGAGCAGCTGAAGCAGGATGAAGCAAAGCTTGTGCAGTATGAGGAATATGCGGAAGAATTGCAACAGAAAGTGAAAACAGCAAAAAAAGAACTGGATCAGGCGGCGGAAGCTTTAAGTGCAGAACGAAAGATTCAGGCAAAAGAATTATGTAAGCGGGTATCAGAGGCACTGGAAGATCTGAGTTTTAATCAGATCCGGTTCGATATGCATTTTGATCGTCTGACACATCCGGGAACTTCCGGTATCGACGACTGTTACTTTGTTGTATCGACAAATGTCGGAGAAAAGGAACGTCCGCTTTATGAGGTTGCATCCGGCGGTGAGCTTTCGAGGATCATGCTGGCGATCAAATCCTGCATGGCATCGGAAGATAACATTGATACTCTGATATTTGATGAGATTGATGTTGGTATCAGCGGCAGAGCAGCATCAAGTGTGGCAGCAAAGCTTGCGGTTATATCAAAAGCGCATCAGGTGATCAGTATTACGCATCTGCCACAGATTGCAGCAATGGCGGACAGTCATTACAGAATTGAAAAAGTGGTAAAGGATGGCAAGACGATCACGCAGATCTCCAAGTTAGACCGGGAAGAATCTGTGCTTGAGATTGCCAGGCTGCTTGGCGGTGCAGAGATCACAAATGCCGCGGTTGAAAATGCCAGGGATATGAAAGAACTGGCAGACAAAGCAAAAATACACTAATTAAAAACAGAACAAAAAAACCAATACTAAGAGTAGCAATAAAACAATTGCTGCTCTTTTTTAGTTTTTTTGCGCATATGATGAGCCAAAGTCTGTGCGGTGGATTTTCTGAGAGCAGCCTGTAAATGGAAAGGAGAAGTTAGGATGGAAGAAAGTAAAACTTCAAGTCGTTACCGTTCGCTGCTGATCGGATTTTTGATCTTGGATCTGATCGCATTTACACTGCTGGCAGTCGCTTATTTCTGGAACGGAGATATCGGAGATCAGGAGATCAAGTATGAAGATGCGGAGCTTGTATTCGATGATCTGTCCGGACAGAAAGTGATACCGTCCGGCGAACCGGTCGGGATCTATCTGAAAACAGATGGCGTTATGGTCGTAGATTGTGACGAGGTGGAAACTGCACAGGGAGAGATTTGCTCTCCCTGTAACGGCCTGCTTCAGACAGGAGATTACATCACAGCTGTAAATGAAACAGCCATATCAACAAAAAAGGAACTGATGCAGGCTTTATCCGGGAATAATACTGGAACTGTGAGACTTACATTTCTGCGGGACGGAAAGTTACAGGTAGCAGAGGTTACACCTGTGAAAACAAATAAGAATGCTTATATGTTAGGACTGTGGGTGAAGGATGATATATCGGGTATCGGAACAGTGACCTTCCTATGTGGCAATCAGTTTATGGCACTTGGACACAGCGTATCGGATAATGATACCGGGCTTAAGATCAGCAGCACCGGTGGGGGTATCTATACTACACATATAACGAAGATCAACCGATCCTTTGTGTCGATGCCGGGGCAGCTTCAGGGAACGATCCTTTACAAGAAGGATCTGATCGGAATTGTAGAAGGTAATTATGATAACGGAATCGGCGGATATCTCGATGAAGAATATGTGGCGAAGCATTACAAAGCTGCAGAAGCCATGTATATCGCAGATCCTGATGAAGTTCAGACCGGAGAGGCATATATTTATTCCAGATTGGATGGGAATCTGAAAAAATACAAGATCAACATTCTGGCGGTTCATACCGATACTGCCAATAAAAATATGGAATTTAAGGTAGAGGACGAGGATCTGATCGCACTTACCGGCGGTGTCTGTCAGGGCATGAGCGGAAGCCCGATCGTACAGAATGGCAAGCTGATCGGTGCGGTTACACATGTGCTTGTGGATGATCCTACGGAAGGGTATGCTGTATTTATTGAAAATATGATAAAGTAGTGACTTAATTGATTATTCATGTTAGAATCGAAGCTGTACACTGTTAAAAGAAAAAAGAGAAGGGATATTTTGCTTCAGGGTACATGGAGCAGAAGATAGAGTACGATGGATACACAAAACAATAACAACAGAAGTTCATTTTCGGGGAAGATAGGATATGTGCTGTCGGCGGCAGGAGCGTCGGTCGGTCTTGGAAATATATGGCGGTTCCCGTATTTGGCGGCAAAGTACGGAGGAGGAATCTTTCTTCTGATCTATATTCTGCTGGCACTCACATTTGGATATACGATGATTGTTGCTGAGTCTGCGATCGGTCGTATGACAAGAAAGAGTTCGGTCGGAGCGTTTCGGTCATTTGGCAAGAAGAAATGGTTGTCCTTTGGCGGCTGGATCAATGCGATCATACCGGTGCTGATCGTACCGTATTATTCGGTGATTGGTGGCTGGGTTATCAAATATCTGGTGGAATATGTCAAAGGAAATGGAAAGAATCTGGCAAAGGATGGATATTTTACAGACTTTATCTCGAATGGCGTTTCGACAGAGCTTTGTTTCATCGTATTTTGTCTGTTTACGCTGGGGATCATCTTTGCAGGTGTTCAGAATGGTATTGAGCGTGTATCAAAGATCATGATGCCGGTACTGATCGTGTTATCGATCCTTATTGCTGTATATTCAGTGACAAGACCGGGGGCATTAAAGGGCGTGAGGTATTTTCTTGTTCCGAATTTTGATAATTTCTCATGGATGACTGTGGTAGCGGCGATGGGGCAGATGTTTTATTCCCTGTCGATCGCAATGGGTATTCTGATCACATTTGGTTCTTATATGAAAAAGGATACGGCGATCGAGGATGCTACAAGGAATGTTGAGGTGTTTGATACGGCGATTGCGATCATGGCAGGACTTATGATCATTCCTGCGGTATTCGCATTTTCAGGCGGTAATCCTGACACCTTACAGGCAGGTCCTTCATTGATGTTTATAACGATCCCTAAGGTATTTCAGAATATGGGACTTGGAACAATAGTCGGTATTCTGTTCTTCCTGTTGGTTTTATTTGCAGCAGTAACCAGCTCAATCGCACTGACTGAGAGTGCAGTATCCACATTTGAGGATGAGATCGGTTGGAGCAGAAAGAAAGCAACTGTTTATGTAGGTGTGATCATGCTGATCCTTGGAAGTCTGTCATCACTTGGATATGGACCGCTCGCCTGTGTAAAGATCATCGGTATGCAGTTCTTAGATCTGTTTGATTTTCTGACGAATTCGGTTATGATGCCGATCGCAGCACTTATGACCTGCTTACTGGTTTCAAGAGTTGTGGGAATCGATAAGATAGAAGAAGAGATTCGTCATGGCGAGGGTGCATTCCGCAGAAAGAAGATCTTTGTTGTGATGATCAAATACATATGTCCGGTCTTCGCCTGATCATTCTTGCAAGCTCGGTTGCAAATGCACTTGGCTGGATCTCGATGTAGGATAAAAAGCAAAACTTCATTTAAAAATATAAATAAAATCTCCCCATTGTCTGTATTATGACCGCAGTTGTTGACTGTGGAAAATATATCGCAGTCAAAGGGAGATTTTTTGTCTTCAAGAATTTTGTATTGACATTTTATGTACACACCCATATAATTACCTATGGTAATTAACAAAGGTAATTATCAAATGAAAGTAAATTTATATCATTATTTGCAGGGAAAGAGCAGTTTTTATGAGAGATTTTTTCAACAAATTAAGATCAGAAGGGAGTATCAGAGCATGAATGCAGATAAGATCAAACGGATGTTAGATGCCTGTTATCTGGCAAAACGTATCCGGGAATTGCTTCCGGAGCTGCCAGAGGGTGTTACACCAGCATATATTCAGTACATGGATGTCATACATATCATTAAGGAGCAGCAGGAGCATGTAAAGATTTCCGATATCAGTGACTATCTGAAGCTGCCAAGACCGGGCGTGACAAGGACGGTAAAAGAGATGGAAAGCAAAGGGTATCTCAGCAAATATGCTTCAGAGGAGGACGGCAGGATCACTTATATTCAGATCACAGAGAAAGGTGAATTGCTGTCAGATAAATATGATAAGAATTATTACAGTCGTTTAGTTCGATATATGGATGACATTTCAGATGATGAAGCGGACTGTATGATCGATACGATCAGTAAATTCTATAAGGTCATGAGTGAGAGGAGGGTTACCATTGAATAGTTCAAAGTCAGATTTTACACAGGGAAGTATACTTGGGAAGTTAATTCCGTTTATGATGCCGGTGCTTGGTGCACTTGTATTACAGGCGGCATATGGAGCAGTTGACCTTCTGGTGGTTGGACGATTTGGCAGTACCTCCGGTCTGTCTGCGGTATCGACCGGAAGTCAGGTTTTAAATCTGGTTACATTTGTGATCACACAGCTTGCTATGGGAATTACAGTATTGATCGCGAGATATATCGGTGAGAAGAAGCCGGAACAGATCGGAGCATTGATCGGTGGATCTGCCGTCGTATTTGCGGTGATCTCAGCCGTGCTGTTTGTTGTGATGATTGCCTTTTCGCGGCCAATCGCGATACTGATGCAGGCGCCGGAAAAGGCAGTAGGACTTACCGCAAGTTATGTCCGTATCTGTGGAGCAGGCATTTTCTTTATTGTTGCATATAACCTGTTGGCGGCGATATTTCGTGGACTCGGAGACAGTAAATCCCCATTGATCTTTGTGGCAGTTGCCTGTGTGGTAAATGTCATTGGGGATCTGATCCTGGTAGCAGGCTGTCATATGGATGCGACAGGAGCTGCGATCGCAACTGTAGCAGCACAGGCAGTGAGCGTGGTATTTGCGATCTGTCTGCTTATAAAGAAGCAGCTTTCATTTACGATCACGAAGGCAGATTTCAGATTGAATGAGCATTGTAGAAAAGCACTGAAAACAGGACTGCCACTGGCACTTCAGGAGTGCCTGACCCAGGGATCCTTTCTAGCATTATGTGCGTTCGTGAATCGTCTGGGACTGGAAGCATCATCGGGTTATGGTGTAGCCTGTAAGGTTGTAAATTTTGCCATGCTGATACCAAGCTCCCTGATGCAGTCGATGGCATCCTTTGTTTCGCAGAATGTGGGAGCCGGAAATGAGAAGCGGGCGAAGAAAGCAATGTATTCCGGAATTGGTGTTGGCCTCGTGATCGGATGTATCGTATTTATCTTTGTAATGTTTAAAGGAGATCTTCTGACAGGAATCTTTACAACTGATAGAATCGTTGTTCAGAAAGGATATGATTATCTGCGGGGCTTCGCATTGGAGACCATCGTAACAGCGGTGTTGTTTAGCATGATCGGATATTTCAATGGACATGACAAGACGCTGTGGGTTATGATACAGGGATTGATCCAGACCCTGCTTGTCCGCCTGCCGCTGGCCTATTATATGAGTATCCAGCCGGATGCCAGCCTGACGAAGATCGGACTTGCAGCACCGGTTGCAACGATATTTGGTATTGTGATCAATATCATCTTCTATATTCATATGAATAAGAAGATGAGAGACAAGTCGCTTTAAAGCTGCTAAAAGAAGTTATAGCTTCTCTATGCTTCAAATGCGTTTTTAAAATTCCGTTTCTGTTCACCGCGGTAAAAGAGGACGGAGACTGCAGTTCCGCAGCACCAGCCGACCGGCCAGGAGCACCAGATACCGACAGAACCGAACATCTTTGAAAAGATGATGGATAAGACTACTCGAAGGATCAGATCGGTAAAGGTGGAGATCATGAATTTGTTCATGATACCTGCGCCACGCAGGATTCCGTCTGCCATTAATTTGATGGAAACGATGAAATAAAATGGTGTAAGGATACACAGGAAAACGATACCTGTCTTGATCGCAGTTGCAGTCGGGTTATCAAGAAAGAGCAGCAACAGCCATCTTCCGCAGGTGAAGTACAACAACGCAAACGGAATACATAACAGCCAGACCAGCTTTAAGGAAGCCTTGAAGCCGGAACGGATACGGTCGATCTTGCCTGCACCGATATTCTGGGCGGTATAGTTTGAGATACCGTTTCCCAGTGTGGTAAGAGAGGTGATGACCAGATTGTTCAGCTTGACAGCTGCAGAATATCCGGCGATAACGCTGGTTCCGAAGTCGTTGATAACACTCTGGATGATAATATTTCCGATGGATATAAAGCTCTGCTGTAGGGTGCTTGGGATAGCAACGACCAAGATCTGTTTTAAGATGCTGCCATCAAAGAACCGGAAACGGCCTTCTGTCTTGATACCGATAAGACGGCGAATCACAACAGCTACAGCCAGAACGGCACTGACACCCTGACAGAGGAAGGTTGCCCAGGCAACACCTGCGATTCCCATCTGAAAGGATTTTACAAATAAGATATCGACAAATATATTGGAAACGGATGATATTGCAAGGAAGATGAATGGAGTTCTGGAATCACCGAGAGCGGAGAAAATTCCGGTTGCAATGTTGTAAAAGAACATAAATGGAAGACCATAGATATAGATGTTCAGATACAGCAGGGAAGCATCCATGATATCGTCCGGAGTGTGGATCAGAGCAAGCAGTTCCCGGCTGGTGAGCAGACCGGCGATCACCATAACAGCCAGTAAAACAGCCGTAAAGATAAAAGTGGTCGATACAGCCGTCTTCATATTCCGATATTCTTTTGCTCCAAATAATCTGGATACGATAACCGAGCATCCCATATTGCATCCAAATGCAAATGCGATAAAGATCAATGTGATCTCGTAACTGTTGCCAACAGCGGCAAGAGCACTTTCATTGATGAATTTTCCGGCAACCAGACTGTCGGCAATGTTATAGAGCTGCTGGAAGATCACACTTCCAAAGAGTGGCAGACAGAAACGCCACAGCACAGATTCCGGTTTTCCTACGGTCAGATCCTTGTTCATTTTTATTCGTCCTCATTTCTTTTTTTATGACATGATGAATTATAGAACGATAAAATAAAATGTCAAGAATGATTAAAGGCTCCCGTGGAGTAATTGGGTTAAATCATCAGGTGTATCAATATCCCTTAGTTCGTTTATATCTGAAACTGAAATGGTACGGATACGATCAGGATGATTATTTATTACCAGACTGCCGCCTTTTCTTAAAGGAAGATTCTGAAGTTCCTCAAAAAATTCAGCCGGAAAGATAACAGGAGAACCAACTATATCTCCATAACAGGTTCGCCAGATTGAGTTTCTGTCATTTTCCGCACAAAGAAGCAGCGAGATCATGGATTCTTTTTGAAGCAAAGGCTGGTCGGCGGGGAGAAAGACGCAGCGATCGATATGATCACCAATGGTTTCCAGACCGAGGCGAATCATATCGTTTCGATGCGGAAAGGTATGAAGCAGTACCGGAATATTTTGTTTTATACATAAGCTCTGAATTTCCTTGTGAATGGTTACCACGACAGATGTTGTAAACAGATTCTTAATAATGTTAAGAGAGAAATCGATCAATGGTTGTCCATTGAAATCAGCAAGCAGCTTATTTCCACCAAAGCGGGTACCCTGACCGGATGCCATGATGATACAGCCTGCATTTCCATATGGTTGATCGAGATCCAAAAGGAAAACATCCTTATGGTTACGCAGTTCCTCCAGAAACGGAAGCTTTTGTTTTCGCACGACCATGAGAAGCTGTTTGTGCTTCATTAAGGTTCGTATAGCTTGCCGGTATTTGCAGGAATTACTTTCCAGAAAGCCGATTTCATCAATCGTGATCCATTCGGAAGTTGCATGCAGACAGGAATGTAAGAATGCGGTTCCTTTTTCATCAAAGCATTCGGGAATAGCAAGCATCTGATTTCTCTTATGGGTTGGATCCGGATGATAACGTCCAATCTGGATTATTTCTTTTGACAAGTTGTTTTTCAGGTAGACTCCTTTTTCCGGTACTACCCAGGAGGTAACACCGGGCATCGGGGAGGAAAAGAGAGATGCCAGAAGTGTTGTTTTTCCACTTCCGGATGCTCCTGTCAGAACCAGATGTTTTTTTCCACTAGTCTGAAAAGATCTCCATATAGAGTTTGCTGTTGGCCTCGTTACAGGCATTCCGGTAGGTTTCATATTTTTTCAGCCATTCCTTTCCCTCTGGAGTCAGAGTACTTCCACCACCGGATCTGCCGCCGGTGCTACGTTTTGTCAGAGAAAATCCTAGTTCTTTTTCTGCCTTATTGATCATACGGAGTGCCTTTGTATAGGCAAGTCCCATAGAGATTGATGCAGAACGGAGAGAGCCGGTTTCTTCGATCATATGAAGCAGTTGGCATGGTCCGGCTCCAAAAAATTTTTCGTTATTATCATTTACAAAGTAAATTTTTGTTATTGCTTTCAAGATGTTTCAGCCTCCTTCATCATAACAAGCCTGCTATTTCCAAGACGATCGTTAAGCTTTGACAGACTGATTGTACCATATATTTTGGAAAGAAGCTGTTCCATATCGGAAATTGATGTTTCGGATGGAATGATCGTACCGATCAATCTGCCGTCTGACAGGATCAGAAGTGAATCACAATAATTTAGCGCCAGAGCTGAATCATGTAGTGTGATCAGGCAGAAGCATGATTTTGTTGGATATAATCCTGTAAAAGCTCCATTGCCTGATAACGTAGTCGAAAATCTAAGGCACTTTCCGGTTCATCCAAAAGAAGAAGTTTTCGTTTGCCTGCAAATGTACGTGCTAATATACATAACTGTTTCTGACCGGCACTCAGACTTTGAAAATTATCATACATCCGGTTGCCAAGACCAACATCGATAAGTGCCTGTATAGCTGTTTCTTTCATTTGCCGGGTTGGAGTCTGCAACAGTTTCAGTTCAGGGTTGAACCCCATCATAACTACATCAAAAAGCGTGAGATCTAAAGAGATACTGTTATTTTGTGGTATATATCCACAAAGCCTTGCCAGTTCCTTTGGGGAAACTGATTCTACGGTAATTGTATCAATTTGACAGTTCCCCGTATGGGGAAGCAGATTTGCCAGAGACTTGATCAAGGTGGTTTTTCCGCAACCGTTTGCCCCCAGTATACCAATAATCTGACCGGAGTCGACGGAAAAACTGATATTTTTGATAATGTTTGTTCCATTATATCCGGCAGACAGATTGTTTACAGTCAGTAATTTCATATCCGATCACTTCTCCTTATACATAGATAGATTAAGAATGGGACTCCTAAAAGACTTGTAAAGATACTTACAGGCAGTTCTGTGGATGCTATACTACGAGCAAATATATCTCCCATGGTTAGCAGACATCCACCGATCAGTCCGCTTAGCAGCATGGTGGATAGCCGGTTGTTTTTTAGTAATAAACGTGCTCCGTGTGGTGCCAGAAGAGATACGAAGCTGATCAGTCCGGTCATACTGATCACACCGGAAACAGCCAGTGTCGCAATCAACAAAACAATCAGACGAATCTGCTGTACATTTACACCGAGCATTTTTCCCTCATTATCATCTAAAGAGAGAAGGATGATCTGTCGATATAATAAGAATAGAATGACTGAACAGAAAAGACATAGGATAATATTTCCTTTTATGGAGTAGATGCTGATTCCATTTAGACTTCCCATGATCCAATATTCAATCGATGCCAGTTGTTTTTCCGGATCTGCGATTAATTTCAGACAAACCAGTGCCGTCTGTGCGAGACTGTGAACAGCGATTCCGGCAAGTACAATGCTGTGACCATCCCGGTCTGCGGTTAAGGAAGATAATACCAGTGCAAGGATAACAGAACAATCAGCCCCTGCAAAAGCAGAGACTGTGATCGCCATAGAACCGGATAAGAACAGAATTCCAAATGCTGCACCGGCACTGGCTCCCGAAGATACGCCAATGATATCAGGGGAGGCCAGAGGATTCCGAAAAACGGTCTGATAGACAAAACCTGCCATGCCAAGGACAAATCCTCCGATAGCACCGATAACAGCGCGGCTGGCGCGGAGCGTAAGAAATACTCGCCATTGCATGGAGTCTCCGGCTATCAGACCGGTCAGGGTGATCCTGTATTTTCCGATAAACAGGGAAGCTGCTGTCAGAAGAATCAGACCTATGCTTCCGGCAATAAGATATAAATTCGCTTTATTTTTTGATTCCATAGAATGTTTCATAGAAAGAATTCATCTCTTTCGTATAAGTATCAGTTGAAACCTGATCAGGATGCAGGATTCCGGCAAGCCAGATGGAAGCCAGGATACTTGCAGGTACAGGACTGTCCAGTGCTTCGATATCCCCCGGAATGGCATAAACGTGGTTATTTTTTACTGCTGTGCAGTCTTTCAGGTTCGGATCGCTTAATACATCATCTGCTGTATATTCTGCATCGGAAGCAAGAATAATATAATCAGGATTCCAGGAGAGAAGCTGTTCATAGCTAATCTCGGCCCAATAGGTATCAGAGATATCAGATGCTACATTTTTACCGCCTGCAAGTTCGATAATACCTGATTGGTACATAGCTGGACCGGCAGTTGACAGGAGAGAAGAATTACCTGCAAGGTAAATATTCGGAGTGCCGTCTGCGGTTGCAAGAGAAGTAGTAAGCATTTCTTTTTCCTGATGAATGAAGTCAAGCAGCTTGTCTGCTTTATCCTGGGTATTTGTAGCTGTGGCAATAAGACTGATCATATCGGATAACTGATCCGGACTTTCTGGATTTACCAGCAGCACAGGAATACCAAGCTCTGTCAGACTCTTTGCGGCATCTTTTAGCTTTAACGGTAAAATTACAAGATCCGGTGAAAGAGAAGCACAGGTTTCCAGATCGAATTCCTTTGCTGTTCCGACATTTGGAAGTTTCAGAAGCTCCGGAGCAGCCAGTTTGTAGATTGGTCTTTTGTCTGCCTTTGCTTCAATACCTACCATCTTGTCCGATAATCCAAGTGCGATCAGAAGGCTGGAAGGAATGTAATATCCGCTTACAATCTTAGCCGGCTCTTTTTCAATGGTAACGGTGCGGTCTGCCTGATCCGTTATTGTGACCGGATAAGAGGTTTCGTTTTCGGCAGCTTTTGTAGATGCATCATCTGAAGAAGCTTCTGATGATAATTCTGAGGTCGCTTCTGATGAGGCGGTTGTCCCCGTGCCTGCAGGCTTTGATGAAGGATTACAGCCTGCCAGAGATAAAAGCAGGGAACAGATTAATAATAAGGATAAGCATTTTTTTAGTGTGTTTTTCATAATAACTCCTTTTCGTTATACTTTAAATAATACAACGGTATTGTAGCAAAGCATCTTTTCAAAAACAAGTATTTTTACTATAATATATTATGATATAGTGCGGCTAAGGCAACATTTAAAGGAGCTTTTTATGGTAACAATTCAGAATTATATACGTGTTAAAAGTCTGGAAGAGGCTTATCAGTTAAATCAAAAAAAAGGCAGCTGTATAATCGGTGGAATGCTATGGACAAAGATGCAGAACCGGACGATATTGACAGCAATTGATCTGTGTGATCTGAAACTGGATCAGATCGAGGAGACGGAGAGTGAGATCATTATCGGTTCAATGGTATCTTTGCGACAGCTTGAATTGCATAGAGGCTTAAATAATTATACACAAAATTCTGTCAGAGATGCTGTAAAAGATATTGTCGGTGTACAGTTTCGTAATTTGGCAACGGTAGGTGGAAGTATCTGGGGACGTTTTGGTTTCTCTGATGTGCTGACGGTATTTCTTGCCATGGATACATATGTGGAATTATATCAGGGTGGGAGAATACCACTTAGAGAATTTGCGAGGCAGAAGCCGGATCAGGATATTCTGGTTCGCCTGATCATAAAGAAGACATCCGGGTGCTTCTCTTATGCATCGGTAAGAAATCAAAGTACTGATTTTCCGGTGATCGCATGTGCGGCTTCTGTTGTAGGTGGAGAATATCGTTTATCAGTGGGAGCAAGACCGGGACGAGCGATGCTTCTTCTGGATGAAGAAGGGCTTCTGTCAGAGGGACTGACAGAAGACTCTATAGAGGCCTTTGCTATGTGGGCAGAGAAACATATTTCGACAGGGAGTAATCATCGAGCCGGAGCAAAGTATCGTTCCAGATTGGTTCGTGTATTAAGTCAGAGATTATTAAATAAATTGAGAGAGGAGCAGAAATGGAGATAACAGTAATTGTAAATGGAAAAAAACTGGTGGATTTTATTGAACCGGATCTGCTTCTGATCGATTTTCTGAGAAAGCATGGATGCTACAGTGTAAAGCGAGGCTGTGAAACTGCAAATTGCGGATTGTGTACAGTCTTTTTGGACAGCATTCCTGTGCTTTCCTGCTCAGTGCCGGCAGCAAGGGCAGATGGTCATGAGGTACAGACATTAGAGGGACTTCAGGAGGAAGCTTCTGAATTTGTCGGATTTATTGCAGATCAGGGAGCTGATCAGTGCGGATTTTGCAATCCCGGATTTGTCATGAACACGATTGCATTATTGCGAGAGAATCCGGATCCTACAGATGATGAGATCCGTGCTTATCTGGCAGGAAATCTTTGCAGATGTTCCGGATATGAAGGTCAGTTGCGGGGAATTCGAAATTATCTGGAACATAAGAGATCAAAGGAGGGCATTCATGGAAGAAAAGAAGTATAATTCAGTCAATCATTCGGTTCGTAAAAAAGATGCAATGCAGCTCCTTTTGGGAAAACCGGTTTATGTTGATGATATTACATCATCAGATGCTTTGACGGTAAAGCTTTTAAGAAGCCCATATGCCAATGCTATTGTAGAAGATATCAACGTAGCAATAGCAAAAAAAGTTCCGGGAGTTGTAGATGTTTATACATGGAAGGATGTTCCAAAGCAGAGGTTTGCGATTGCAGGACAGACATATCCGGAACCATCTCCCTATGATCGGCTGATCATAGACCGGCATGTACGTTTTGTAGGGGATGTTGTTGCTATTATTGCGGCTACGGATGAGAAAGCTGCTTTAAAAGCAATGAAGCTGATAAAAGTGAAATATGATATCCTCGAACCGGTTCTTGATTTTCATCAGGCAAAGGATAGTGCTGTCCTTGTACACCCGGAGGAGGACTGGTTTCCACCTATGGAAGTTGGAGGAGATCCCGGACGAAATCTGGTTGCAAGTGAAAAAAACGGAGATGGTGATGTGGATGCTGTAATAGCGGATTGTGATGAGGTGTTCGAACACACATATCATATGCGGGCGTTTAACCAGGCAATGATGGAAACTTTCCGCACATATACCTGTTTTGACCGATATGGAAGGCTTCATGTGATTTCATCTACACAGATTGTATTTCATGTGCGTCGTATCCTTTCCAGAGCACTGGGCATTCCAAAGAGCAGGATACGTGTTGAGAAACCAAGAATCGGTGGGGGTTTTGGAGCAAAACAGACAGCAGTCAGTGAAGTATATCCGGCGTTTGTCACACTGAAGACCGGACAACCCGCCAAACTTATATTTACAAGAGAAGAGAGTCAGATTGCCGGTTCTCCGCGGCATGAGATGGAAGTCCGTGTACGTCTGGGAGCAGACCGGAACGGACATATCCGCGGACTGGATCTGTATACACTTTCAAATACAGGAGCATATGGAGAACACGGACCTACAACAGTTGGTCTGAGCGGACATAAATCGATTCCCCTTTATACAGGTGGACTTGAAGCATATCGGTTTAATTATGATGTAGTATATACCAATACGATGGCAGCCGGTGCTTACCGGGGATATGGTGCGACACAGGGTATATTTGCACTGGAAAGTGCTGTAAATGAACTTGCAGAAAGACTTGGAATTGATCCGACTGTAATCCGTGAAAACAACATGATCCGTGAAGGAATGAAGATGCCGGCATATTATGGAGAGACAGCAAATGCCTGTGCACTTGATAAATGTATGGCAAAATGCAAAGAATTATTTCATTGGGACGAGAAATATCCTGTTCGTGAGATAGGAGATGGGAAGGTAAGAACAGCCGGAGTAGCTATGGCGATGCAAGGCTCCTGTATCTCCAATCTGGATGTCGGATCGGCAACGGTAAAGCTGGCCGATGACGGAACATTTAATCTGATCATCGGTGCGGCAGATATGGGAACCGGATGTGACACGATCCTGGCTCAGATGGTGGCAGAATGTATGGATTGTTCCGTGGATGATGTAGCTGTATTTGGGGCAGATACAGATGCATCACCATATGATTCCGGTTCGTACGCATCATCTACAACATATGTTACGGGTAAGGCCGTAGAACTTGCCTGTGAGAAACTGAAAAAAAAGCTTTGTGCGATAGCGGCCGGTATGCTTTCCTGCAGTCCGGAGGAAATGATCTTTGAAAATGGAAGGGCATGTCGGGTCAATACAGATCAAAGTGTGTCACTTGCCGAGATTAGTGTAAAAGACCAGATTGCAAATGATATCGCAGCAGTAGCAACGGTTTCCCATTCTTCACCTGTATCGCCTCCACCTTATATGGTTGGTATGGTTGAGATTGAGTTAGACCGATATACAGGAGAGGTAAAGATCCTAGATTATGTAGCTGTTGTTGACTGTGGAATTCCTATCAATCCGGCATTGGCACGTATTCAGGCAGAAGGCGGCATCGTACAGGGAATCGGGCATACACTGTTTGAGAATGTCACCTACAATGAAAGAGGATGTCCGATTGAATCCAGTTTCATGCAGTATAAGATTCCAACCCGCCTTGATATGGGACATCTTCAGGTAGAATTTGAACACAGTTATGAACCGACAGGCCCATTTGGAGCCAAGTCTATAGGAGAGATAGTGATCAATACACCTGCACCTGCAATTGCACATGCAATCTATCGTGCAACAGGCGTATGGCACAGAGAACTTCCGATCACTCCGGAAAAGATATTGATGTCCATGTTGGATGAAAAAGAATAAAGATGAGGAGAATTCACAAATGAAAAAAATATTTAAACTGTCTGAGACAGCATTTCAGATGGATGGAAAGATGCCGCTTTCGCAGGCGATTCCGTTAGGATTACAACATGTTTTGGCAATGTTTGTAGGAAACCTGACCCCACTTCTGATCATCACAGGAGCATGTGGTCTGGCAGGCGGTGAGTTCGCAGATCTACAGCTTTCTTTGCTTCAGAATGCGATGCTGATCGCAGGAATTGTGACATTGGTACAGTTGTTCGGAATTGGTCCGGTAGGAGGCCGGGTACCGATCATAATGGGAACATCTTCCGGATTTATAGGTGTCTTTAACAGTGTAGCAGCAACCATGGGTGGTGGTATACTGGCATATGGTGCGATCATGGGAGCATCTATTATAGGTGGTCTTTTTGAAACAGTGCTTGGCTTTTTCTTAAAGCCCCTTCGTAAGTTCTTTCCATCGGTTGTAACCGGTACCGTGGTAATGTCGATCGGATTAAGCCTGATTTCGGTAGGTATCAATTCTTTTGGTGGAGGAAATAAAGCAGAAGATTTTGGCTCCATTGAGAATCTGTTACTTGCGTTGTTTGTGCTTATTGTAATCTTGTTTTTCAAACATGCGACAAAAGGCTTTTTGAGTTCGTCATCTATTTTATTTGGCATTATTTTCGGATACATTGCAGCAATGATCATGGGCTTTGTTTTGCCGAAAACCGGAGTGACGGCAGATGGTGTAGAATATACAAAGGCATGGGTGTTGAACTGGGATAAAGTTGCGGAAGCCTCCTGGTTTGCGGTTCCGAAGCTTTTGCCTGTAAAACCTGTTTTCGATCTGCGGGCGATTCTTCCGGTTCTTATTATGTTCATTGTAACTGCAGTTGAGACGGTTGGAGATATTTCAGGTGTTATGGAAGGCGGATTGGACAGAGAAGCAACAGATAAAGAACTTGCAGGCGGTGTTATGTGTGACGGACTGGGTTCTTCATTTGCAGCGATATTTGGTGTCCTGCCAAATACATCATTCAGTCAGAACGTTGGATTGGTAGCCATGACAAAGGTTGTAAACCGGTTTGCTCTTGCAACCGGAGCCATTTTCCTTGTCCTTTGCGGCTTGTGTCCAAAGCTTGCTGCGTTGGTATCAATCATGCCACAGTCTGTACTTGGTGGCGCAGCAGTCATGATGTTTTCGTCAATTGTAATCAGTGGTATTCAGTTGATCACGAAGAATCCGTTGAATGCCAGAAATCTTTCCATTGTATCAGTAGCACTGGGCGTTGGATATGGAATGGGAGCTAATCCCGGAATTCTGGTACATACACCGGAGGTGGTACAGTTGGTGTTTGGCGGATCTGGAATTGTACCGGCAGCAATGGTAGCAATTCTTTTAAATATCATTTTGCCGAAAGAGGAAAAATAAATACTATTTATACAGCATATGAAACAACTGC
Organism: Clostridium sp. AM54-37XD; assembly: GCF_003478225.1. NCBI lineage: Bacteria > Bacillati > Bacillota > Clostridia > Eubacteriales > Clostridiaceae > Clostridium > Clostridium sp. AM54-37XD. Next base: position 84,253 of record NZ_QUEV01000005.1, on the reverse strand, counting down.
AGATATTCCTGTTCGACATCCTCAAACGAACGGACCTCATAAGAAAGGTTGATGTGAAGCTCAGGCTCCGGTCTGTCCGAGGGCTCATTTAGCAGAGTGAGAAGATCGAAATAGAGCATGTCGTCGTCGATACATTTGATCCTGCGTTCTTCTTCCTCTGTCAGAGGAGACCCCAGATATTTTGTATAGATCACATCTAACAGATTTTGTTCCAGTTTCTTGTATGCGGGAAGATGTTTTTTAAAAGGTCTTGGAACATCTGACAGGTAGGCTTCGCTTGCATCGTGAAGCAGACAGGCAAGCACCAGTCGGCCGGAATACCCACGGGCAGCCGCTTCCTTTGCACAGTTGATACAATGACTGCCGACGGAAAAGAAGGTCTTTACATGACCATTTCCACGACAAATTAGTGATAATGCGTGTGCGATGTCCTCGATATGAAGATGTTCTGCCTCCGGCAGAGTTGGATCAAAATGATCCCCGGTATAAGTTGTAATATAATCAGCCATATAAAAATCATCCTGTCGAAAATAGTTATTTCTCACTGATATATAACAAAAGCAGATAAAATCAACTTATTTATGTGTGGAAAGAAAGCGTTAAAAGATAATCGGAGATAATTAAGAAGAGAATTGATAGTAAAATATTACAAATCATTCTCATTATATAAAAATATTTTTTGGAGCAAAGTTAATATAGATAAAAATTATGGCTCTGTTATAGATTCACTATTATGAAGCAAGCCTGCCCGAATGTCGGTACTTAGTGAACTGCTGTAAGCAGTGAGCTTAGAACCGCTACATGAGGGTAGAGCGAGAGCGACTTGCGTAATAATATGTGAACTATAACAGAGCCGTAATTTTGGAAATGTAAGTTATTTCAAAATATACATAAGAAAAAGGAAACCGATATACTATTATAAAGCAAGCCTTTTTCAACGCCGGTACTTAGTGAGTCGCCTTATAGGCGAGAAACTTAGCACCGTTGCGTTGAAATAGAGTGCAAACGACTTGCGTAATAATATGTATATCGGTTTCCTTTTTCGTAGGGATTCCTACGCCTTCTTGCCGGCTGCTTCAAACTCCCGGACGATTTCTTCATCAGGAGCTTTTGTAAGCAGGCTGACCACAATAATGAAGATCAGGGATACGATAAATGCAGGAAGCAGTTCGTAGATATCAAGAATTCCGCCAAGTGGACGAACCAGGTACTTCCAGATAAACACGGTAGCACCACCGGATATGATACCGGCGATCGCACCTGCAAGATTACAACGTTTCCAGAATAAAGAACAAAGCACAACAGCACCAAATGCACCGCCGAAGCCTGCCCATGCGAAGGAAACGATCTTGAATACACTGGAGTCAGGATTTCTTGCAAGGAAGATACTTACGATCGCAATACCAACAATTGTTAAACGTGCGATCAGAAGATTTGTCTTCTCGGAAATCTTGATCTTTAAGAAATCATGTACGATATTCTGTGAAACACCGGATGCAGCAGCAAGCATCTGACTGTCTGCGGTAGACATCGTAGCGGCAAGGATACCGGCAAGGATGATACCTGCGATAAGAGCAGTTAATGCATTATGCTGGCTGATGATACCTGCGATACGAACGATAATAGTTTCACTGTTTGAACCGGTCAGAGTGTCGAGTGCACCGGCTTTGGTCATACCAAGACCGACAATACCGATCAGAACACCTGCGGTCATAGCGATCACTACCCATACAGAGGCAATACGGCGGGAAAGTACCAGTTTTTTCTCATCCTCGATTGCCATGAAACGGACAAGAATATGAGGCATACCAAAGTAACCGAGTCCCCATGCAGCAGTTGAGAAAATTGTCAAAAAGTTATATTTGACTTCAGAACCGGAGGCAACATCAAAGGTAGATGTCAGAGACAGATAACCCGGAAGGGCGGCTGCGTTGTCCATAACGGCTGTCCAACCACCTGCTCTTGAGATTCCATAGATCAGAACGATCGCAAGTGCACCGGTCATAACGATACTCTGAACAAGGTCTGTAACACATACGGCATTGAACCCACCGGTGATAGTGTAACCAACAATCAACAGGGCGGACAACATCATGGCAACCTGATAATTGATACCGAATAAGCTGTTGAACAGCTTACCACAGGCAGCAAAACCGGATGCTGTGTAAGGGATGAAGAAGATAATGATAACGAGAGCGGAAAGTGCTGTGATAACATTATTCTTATCATGGAATCGTTTTGCAAAGAAATCAGGCACAGTGATCGCGCCGATATTATTTGAATAACGTCTGAGTTTTCTGGACACGAAGAACCAGTTCAACCATGTACCAACGGCAAGACCGATGGCAGTCCATGCGGCATCGCAGATACCGGACAGATATGCAACGCCCGGAAGTCCCATCAGGAGCCAGCTTGACATATCACTTGCTTCAGCACTCATGGCTGTTACGAGAGGTCCCATCTTACGGCCGCCAAGATAGAAATCTTCTGTACTGTTGTTACGCTTGCTGTAAACAAAGCCGATCACAAGCATGATCGCCAGGTAGACAACGATTGCAAGCATGATGAAAAAGTTAGTTGTCATAAACATTTAAATATCCTCCAATTTTTTATTGCGTATGCATAACATGGACAAAATCGTTAAATTTCGTAATAGAATACATAACTAAAAAATCATAGCGTAATATGAGAAAAAAGTCAAACAAATACGATCTGCTTTAGAAAAACAGGTAAAATTATGTCCCGGCTAAAGAATGGTAAAGGATTTGTAAAAAATACTTGAAAAAATAAATCAGGTCTGCTAGTATGTCTTCAGACAAAGACGTCAGTTGAACGAGATACGTTCGATTGGCGTCTTTTCTGTTTTACAAAAAAAGTACCATGGAATTTTGTAAAAAAGTGAAGCGAAACCTGTCGGGGGATGCGCACCTGCCGTAGATTTCAAAAAGAATTTCAGAAAAATGGAGGAAATAGTTATGAATACTGGTGATACTGGTTTTATGCTGATCTGTACAGCGTTGGTATTTTTTATGACACCGGGACTTGCTTTCTTTTATGGTGGAATGGTGCGAAGGAAAAATGTCGTTAATACGATGATGGCATGTACTTTTATTATGGGACTTTCGGTTGTGATGTGGATATTATTTGGTTACTCCCTTTCCTTTGGGGGAAATCACGGAGGAATCATTGGTGATCTTAGATGGTTTGCGTTAAATGGCATATCCATGAATGAGGCCGGACCGTATGCAGACAATATTCCGCATTTTGTATATATTGCATTCCAGATGATGTTTGCAATGATTACGCCGGCACTGATTACAGGATCATTAGTCGGACGTGTAAAGTTTAAGGCTTTATTCTTCTTTATCATGTTCTGGTCGATTCTGGTTTACTATCCGATGGCACACATGGTATGGGGACAGGGCGGTTTCCTTGCAGAGATCGGTTCGGTTGATTTTGCGGGCGGAAATGTCGTACATATTAGCTCCGGTGTAAGCGCATTGATATTTGCGATCATCCTTGGCAGACGAAAAGGTTATGAGAATACTGCTTATCGTGTTCATAACATTCCATTCGTTGCTCTTGGTGCATTTATCCTTTGGTTCGGATGGTTCGGCTTCAATGCAGGAAGTGCCCTCGGAGCAAATGGTCTTGCAGCTCATGCATTCTTAACCTCAGCAATCGCAAGTGCAAGCGCCATGATGTCATGGATGCTGATCGATGTGATAAAAGACGGAAAGCCAACCTTGGTTGGTGCTTCGACCGGTCTTGTTGTTGGGCTGGTTGCAATCACACCGGGAGCAGGCTTTGTTCCAATCTGGTCTGCATTTATTATCGGTGCACTTGTAAGTCCGATTTGTTGTGGTATGATTACTTTATTAAAGAAGAAATTGAAAATAGATGATGCACTCGATGCTTTTGGATGTCATGGTATCGGTGGTGTCTGGGGTGGCATCGCGACCGGATTATTTGGTAAGAGTTCGATCAACAGCGTTGCCAGATGGGATGGACTGTTCTTCGGAGACTATCACCTCTTTGTTGCACAGTTGATCGGTATCGTTGTGACGATAGCAGTTGCAGCGGTCGGAACGTTTATCTGTCTTGGACTTGTAAGACTGATCACGCCGCTTCGTGTATCAGATAAGGAAGAAAAGATCGGTCTGGATCTTGCAGAACAGGGAGAAAGTGCATATCCGACATTTAACGGATTGGATTCATAGAAGTTGCGGAAAGGAGTATGAGAATATGATGATCAAGATAGAAGCAATCGTGCGAGAAGAAGTATTTGAAGATGTAAAAGAAGCACTGAATGCGATTGATGTAAATGGTATTACAGTATCTCAGGTAATGGGATGCGGTGCACAGCGAGGATATAAGAAGCTGGTACGTGGTACAGAGGTTGATGTCGTTATGCAGCCGAAGATCAAATTTGAGATCGTAGTTTCTTCGGAAGAATGGGAGAAGAAGACGATCGATGCAATCCAGAAGGCAGCATACACCGGAGAAGTTGGAGACGGCAAGATCTTCAGTTATGAGATCCGCACCGCTATGAAGATCCGTACGAAGGAAAGCGGCTATGATGCGCTGAATTAGATAAACAGGAGGAGCCTGTAAGACAGGTTCCTCTTATTTTTCTGTCTTAAATTCCATTTACAAGCCATGAAAAACAGTTTATAGTTATAGGCAGTTAAAATTGTTCAGGACGGTGTATACAATATGAAATTTAAGAGTACAAATGAGATAGAAACCATTCAGTTACGGGATGCACAGATCAAAGAAATGAAGCTTGTCGGAGTCGGAGAAGTGGAAGCTGAGGCTTCCGGTGAAGAAAAAACAGACGGAACAGCAGAGATTGTCAGTGAAGTGAAAGCAGACGTAGCAGAGGCTGCCGGACAAGCAAAAAAAGATGAAGCAGCTTCCCCTAAAGGACTTCGGGCAAGATGGCTGGAACTCTATGTAGAAGGCGCAGTTGTAAAGGATAACAATTCACAGAATGAATATTACGCAGACAAATATGCCGATCAGATGGAGATCCGGTTTAAGAATCCGGTCATCGAAGCGGTATTGTTGGAGGGGCATAAGTATTACGATGCAAATGATAATCTGGTAGAAGAAGTTCCGGATCAGAAGCTTGCGGAAGATGAGTATGAGAAGATATTTGGAAAGTTCAAAGAGAATTATATCTTCTATGGTGGCAAGCCGGAAGCAGATAAAAAGTGTTATCAGATGATCGTTGATGTTGACGAAGATTCTTATATAGTAAGCTTTTATTATGATAAGGTAATTGCCGGATGGAATCATTTCCTAAATAAGGCAAATATGGGTTAGGTGATCGAATATGGCAAAACGAATCAAAGAATATCTGGTATATGTAGATAAGCTGCTTGCAAGGGATGATGTTGATTTTGATGAGGAGATGCGGAGACATCTGGTGCAGATTGAATTTTTCATGCATGAGCGTCTGATCCATCTTCTTGTAACGATCCTGTTTGCGATCCTTACGGTAGGCTGTTGTGTGACCTTTGTGGTAACGGAAAAAATACAGATCTTACTGTTAGCGGCAGCTTTGTTTGTTTTACTGATCCCATATATCAGGCATTATTATTTACTTGAAAACAGCGTGCAGAAAATGTACGATCAGTATGACAAAATGATGGAAAAAGCAGGAAAAGATGCATTTTATACAGGAAAGGAAAGTTAAATGTTTAATCTGGTAATGGGAATCGTCATGATCGGGATCGGAACAATCTGTCTGGTAAAAGGCTGTGTAGGAACCTTAAGTCCAGTGATGATCTTTTTTGGATGCTGTATGATTGTATTCGGTATCGTGGAGATCATCCGGTCAAAAGCTATCCGCAAACGCGAACAGCAGAGAAAAGACCATGAGATGGATGTCTACCTCAAAATGGCAGAGGAGATGGGCGTAGTTGTAAATCCCATCACCCATGAGATTGTCAAAAAAGAGGACGATAAATCTTAAAACGGACGAACTGGTCGATGGTTATACCTATTATTACGTAACCAGCGACCAGCTCTGTTTGTCTGAATATGTTTATCGTCCTTTTTTGATAGAGCAAGTTCACCATTGCATTCTCAAAAAATAAATATAAATAAAAACAACAGATATTAAAAAAATAGGATTGTTGAATTTTGATACCGTAGGAAAAATGGAAGACAGGGTTATTGTTATAAAGCAAGCCTGCCTGAGCGCTGGTACTTAGGCTACGTACTTTGCAGCCTTACGTACCACTGCGTCGAAGGTAGAGCGAAAGCGTCTTGCGTAATAATAGGTAACCCTGTCTTCCATTTTTTAAAGGTGCTCTACTTCAAGGTCGAGAAGTCAAATTCGGACACGCCGGAGCCGGAGCCTGCCTTGTAGACCTTGCCGGAGGTAGAATCTACATAGAAGTCACCAACCTTAGAGTTGTCAGATTTTCTGGTGTCATGAAGCTCAAAGTGGTAGCCCATGCTGCCGGAGTTATAATCAGTAAGATCCTTGTCGTTATTGCGAACTTCATAGTTCTTGGAGTCGCCGGGAATCTGATCCATAAAATACTTATAAGCATGGTCATAAGTATCATAGTTTCCGGTCAGAGCATCGGATACATCCTTTGCTGCATCATCTACAACATCTCCGGCATCGTCGATCATGTTACCGAGATCCTTACCTACAGAACCTGTACCGTTTGAATTATTCCCGTTTTCTGTGGAACTGCTGTCCTCTGTACTGCTCCCGGTTGTTGTACCGGTTGTTTCAGGGTTATTTTTCTCGCCGCATGCGGTCAGGGTAAATGCCATGACAACCAGACATGCACATAAAAGAAATGATTTTTTCATTTTTTTATTCTCCTTTTCCATTTGATAAAAATAGTATCTGACATTTCCTGTTTTTTATTCGAATAAAAATATCAGATCAGGAGTATAGATGTATAAAAAACGGAAAATCTTATAAAAATGAGGAAAAAAATAAAAACAGTTTTATCCCACATAAATGACAACGAAGCGTTAAAAGAGTGTGACCGATTTTTTGCAGCTTATTGGCAAAATATAATTCTGGTTGCTGCACTGATCGTATTTTTATTGTTTACAGGAAAATTCATTATCGATCAGAAAGATAAATTTCCGGATTCAGACAGCGTGGTTGCCATGTCATCAAAAACAGTGACACGAAAACGGGCATATCTGACCTTTGACGACGGTCCATCCGATCAGACCGGAGAGATCCTTGATATTTTAAAAGAGCATAATGTTAAAGCTACGTTCTTTGTAATAGGAAGAAATGAACGATACTATCCCATGTACAAACGGATCGTGGAGGAAGGGCATACACTGGCGATCCATTCATATTCCCATGAATATAGTACGATCTATGCAAGCTATGACAATTTCGTGAATGATGTTGAGGAATTAAGAAAATTATTGTATGATGTTACAGGAGTGGACTGCCGGTATTACAGGTTCCCGGGTGGAAGTTCAAACCGTGTTACGCAGGTACCGGTGAATGACCTGATCGACTATCTGGACTCAGCAGGATTGACGTATTTTGACTGGAATGCATTGAATAATGATGCGGTGATTGCCGGACAGACACCGGATCAGCTTGTAAAGAATATATTGAAGGATGCATTAAATTATGATGACACGATCATATTGATGCATGATCTGGATTGCTGTCATGAAACAGTGGAATCTCTGCCGTCACTGATTGAACAATTAGAGGAACATGGATATGAGATCCTTCCGATTGATGATGATACACCGCATATCCAACATAGAACACATTAGAAATAGTTCATTATATTTTATCTATACATAATCAAGTAAAGAGGCTAAAGAATGACATACGAAGAAGCATATCTATATATGAAAGAAGCGGGAAAAAGAGGCAGTGTCTACGGAACGGAGACAGTGAAAGAACTACTTTTAAGACTGGGAAATCCACAGGATCGGGTTCCTGTCGTTCATATAGCCGGAACAAACGGAAAAGGTTCTATATTCGCATTTGTCGGGCATATTCTGGAGGATGCAGGGTATGTTGTCGGACGCTATATATCCCCAACGATCTTTACATATCTGGAACGATTTCAGATAAATGAACATTATATGAAAGAATCGGAATTTGCACGGATCATGGAGACCGTGATCCCGGTTTGCGAGGATATGGAGGAAGCCGGGCTTCCGATTCCGACTGCATTTGAGCTTGAGACTGCGGTAGCATTTCTGTATTTTGTGCAGAAAAAGGTCGATATCGTGTTACTGGAAACCGGAATGGGAGGAAAGAACGATGCGACAAATGTGGTGAAACAGCCGCTTTGTACCGTGCTTGCAAGTATCAGCAGAGATCATATGCAGTTTCTTGGTGATACATTGCAGGAGATTCTGGAACAGAAGATGGGGATCCTTCGGGAACAGGTTCCGTGTGTGGCATATCCGATGCAGGATGAGATAAGACAGATATGGCTGGATAAATGTGATAAAATGCAGATAGAACCGATCATGGCAGATACCGACCAACTGCAGGTCATAGCAGAAAATCTGCATGGAAGCAGGTTTTGTTATAAAGGACAGGAGTATGAGCTGGGGATTCCCGGAATCTATCAGATCTATAACAGTATAACCGCAATTGAGGTCTGTAATTGTTTAAAAAAACAGTATGATTTAAAAAATGTGAATATAAAGAACGGATTAAAAGAGACGGTGTGGGAGGGCAGATTCCAGAAGATTAAGGATGTGCCTTTGACTTATATCGATGGAGCGCATAATGAAGGCGGATGGAGAAGTCTCAGAGAGAATATCCGGGCATATTTTACAGGGCGGCCGTTGATCTATATCTGTGGTGTTCTTGCAGATAAAGAGTATGAGAAAATGGTGGATATCATGGCACCGTTTGCAAGCTTTATCATAACGGTAACACCGGATAATCCACGGGCGCTTGATAAGGAGATTCTGGCAGACTGCTATCGTTCATACGGAAAGTCGGTGGATACGGCAGGGGATGTGTTTACTGCACAGAGACAGGCGGAAACACTGGCACAAGAAATGACGGAGCCGGTGATTGTGGTATTTGGTTCATTATCTTTTATAGGACCGCTGATACCGCGAATAAAGTAGTACGATAAACCAGGAGAGGACTACAGAGAAGAAATGACGATGGACAGAGTCAACGCAATATTAGCAAATGAAGAATATAAAGACTGGATGGAGCAGATCCGAACATCCGAGAAAGAACGAAGATTCTGCTGTCATGGGATCGATCATTGTCTGGATGTAGCAAGGATCGGAATGCTGATGAATCTGGAGGAGAAGTTAGGACTGGAACCGGAGCTTATCTATGCGGCAGCATTATTACATGATATCGGACGGGCGGTCAGCTATCAGACCAGCGAAGAACATCATCTGGCAAGTGTTCGTAACAGCCGGAGTATTTTGCTGGCAACCGGATTTTCCGGTAAGGAAACAGAGCTGATCTTAGAAGCAATCAGCAAACATAATACGACAGGGAAGGAAGCAGAGGGGCTTTCCTATGTAATATACAGGGCAGACAAGCTTTCCAGACGCTGTTTTGACTGTGAGGTCTATGACGAGTGTTACTGGAAGGAAGACGAAAAGAACAAAGGAGTGGTCTACTGATGATTATAGGGAACAAAGAATTTAAACTGAATGAAAAACCGTATGTAATGGGAATCTTGAATGTGACACCGGATTCATTTTCCGATGGAGGAACACATAACAAGTTCGATGATGCATTGTATGCCACAGAGCAGATGATAAATGATGGCGCAGATATTATAGATGTAGGCGGAGAATCGACCAGACCCGGTTATACATTAATTTCAGATGAGGAGGAGATTGGTCGTGTTGTTCCTGTGATCGAGGCAATCAGGGAACGATTTGATACCGTAATTTCACTGGATACCTATAAGGCTGGCGTGGCGGAAGCCGGAATCCGGGCAGGTGCAGATCTGATCAATGATATCTGGGGCTTCAAATGGGATGGAAGGATGGCTGATATCGTTGCTGCACATGATGTGGCATGTTGTCTGATGCATAACAGAAGGGTAATGGATTATACCGATTATTTAAACGACGTTGTTAAAGATCTGGACGAATCCGTTCAGATGGCACTTAATGCAGGTGTGAAGAAGGAGAAGATCATGGTAGATCCGGGAATCGGATTTGCAAAGAACTTAGAACAGAATCTCGCTTTAATGAATCATCTGGAGCTTTTGCATAAATGGGATTTCCCGATACTGCTGGGTACTTCCAGAAAATCTATGATCGGTCTGACTCTCGATCTTCCTGTTACAGAGAGGGAAGAAGGTACGATCGCGACATCGGTCATGGGGCTTATGAAGGGCTGTCAGTTCTTCCGTGTGCATAATGTAAAAGGAAATGCGCGTGCACTTCAGATGGCATGGGCGATCATGCATAGTTAATACAGTCAATAAGAGAAAATGAAGCAGTACTTAATGATTTAATGAACAGAAGAAAATTTCATTGAATCATAAATAAAAAAGATGAGGTTTGATCTGGTAAAAGGGAGAACAGACAGGAGGTGTCGTATGGATAGAATCAGCATAAAAGGACTGGAAATATTTGCCAATCACGGAGTTTTTAAAGAAGAAAATGTGCTTGGACAGAAATTTGTAATTAATATTGATATGTATACATCGACAAGGGCGGCAGGGATCCGGGATGATCTGAAGCTGTCTATTGATTATGGAGCCATCTGTAATCTGGTTGAAAAGACGATGAAAGAGCATACTTATAAGCTGATCGAAGCAGTTGCGGAGAAAGTAGCGGCGAATATCCTTCTGTCATATCCGACGATGTCAGAGGTTGAAGTAGAGGTTGAGAAACCATGGGCACCGGTATTAATGCCGCTTCAGACAGTGTCAGTAAAGATACGAAGGAAGAGACACATTGCTTATCTGGGACTTGGTTCGAATATGGGCGACCGGGAATCCTATCTCGATTTTGCGATTGATGAATTAAATAAAGATGAATATACCAAGGTGACTAAGGTTTCAGATTTCATCGAGACAGAGCCGTATGGTGGCGTGGAACAGGATGATTTTTTAAATGGCTGTATCGAGGTAGAGACACTTCATTCGCCGGATGAACTGTTACATCTGATCAATGCGATCGAGAGGGACGCCGGCAGGGAACGCCTTATCCACTGGGGACCAAGAACTTTGGATATCGATATCCTTTTATATGATGATCTGATCTGTGATGAGGAGAATCTCCATATCCCACATATAGAGATGTGCAAGCGGGAATTTGTATTAGAGCCGTTGTCAAATATAGCAGGCTATAAGAGACATCCGGTCAATGGCAGGACGATCCGGGAGCTTCTTGACGAGCTGGAACGGAACGAAGAATAAACCGGGGAAAATGAGCATGCGCATTTGATCGTATTGGCATAGTTTTAAAGACAACATTAATATTATAGAAAGACTGCAGGCGGAATGTCTTGTATTTGGAGCAGATAAAACAATGGATAAATATAATATGGAAGATTTACGGACAGTAGAAGCACAGATTGCTTCACTTGTAAAGACAAGAGATAAGATCCTGGCAGGTATGGCAGATGAGAATAAGAAGCTTACGAATGACAGCTCGCTTGCTGTTTGCGATGGAATGAAGAATTTTACCTGTGTGAAGAAATTAGAAGTAGACAAGGACACTGTTGTCTGTTATCAGGGTGTTCCGGGAGCATACAGCCAACAGGCAATGTTCAGTTTTTTCGGAAAAGAGATTCAGAATATCAATGTGCCGGATTTCGGAGATGTGATTGAGATGGTGAAGAATGGCAAGGCAGACTATGGTGTACTTCCAATCGAGAATTCTTCAGCCGGATTTGTAAACGGAATCTATGATATGGTGGGAAATAATGATGTGACCATCGTCGGCGAAGAAGAGGTTCATGTAGCACATGCATTAATGGGTGTTCCGGGCAGTGACCTTTCCCGGATCAAAACTGTATATTCACACACACAGGGTTTGCTTCAGTGCACGAATTATCTGAGCCGGAAACCGTGGAAGCAGTGCAGTGTTGCAAATACGGCAGTAGCGGCGGTCAAGGTCATTGAAGAAGGAGATAAGACACAGGCAGCGATTGCAAGTGAGCTTGCAGCAGAGCTTTATGGACTTCAGATCCTTGCAAAGGACATTGTGAACAATGACAACAATACGACACGTTTTATAATCTTGTCAAAACAGAAAATCTTTGTAGAAAAGGCTGAAAATATAAGTATCCGCTTTTCCTTGCCGGATGAAAGTGGTACACTTTACAATATATTGAGCCATATAAATCTGAATGGAATTAATATGACAAGCATCGAATCGAGACCGCTTACCGGTAGAAAATGGGAATATGCCTTTTTTGTTACAATGGAGGGCAGTCTGTTAGATTCAAGAACAAGACATGCATTACAGGGAATCTGTGAAGATGCGATGGATTTCCGTCTGATCGGTACATATTAGGGGTGTAAAAAAGAAGTGAGGTGTATGAAAGTATGGCAGGAAAGACATTTGCCGCGATCAATGTAGGTTCTAATGAGATATCAATGAAGATCTGCGAGATCACACCAAGAAAGGGTGCGAGGGAGCTTGATACCGTAAAAACGATTATTGAGCTTGGAAGTGATACCTATAATAAAGGATATATCGAAGAAAATAATTTGAATAAACTGTGTGACACGTTGCTAAAATTCCGGAGAAAGATGAAGGAATATGATGTATCTGATTACAGAGCATACGCATCCAGTGCAGTCAGAGAAGCGGAGAATGCTTCTATGATCATTGAGAGAATTAAGATGTGTACGGATTTTGATGTGCAGATACTCAGTAATTCAGAACAACGTTTTATGAATTATAAAGCATTTGTGGCAACCGGGCTGGATGTGGATGTGGCAACCCATAAGAATAATGCATTGCTTGATATCGGAGCCGGAAGCTTACAGATCTCGATATTTGACAGAAGAAATCTGGTGCAGACGCAGAATCTTCCAATCGGTGCAGTCCGAATCCGTGATTATCTGACCCGGTTCGGTTCCGATACGGTAGATCTTGAAACACTGATGGAAGAGTATGCATCAAATGCGATCATAGAATTTAGAAATCTGTTTTTAAATGATAAAGATATTAAAAGCATTATTGCAATCGGTGATGGTATCAACAACCTGAAAAAAGTTGGTCCGGAGCTTTCGATTGCGAACAGTATATCGAGAGAACAATTCCGCATTCTCTATAAACGGGTAGTTGACATAAAACCGGAAGATCTGGCGGAACGGTATGGTATTCCATATGAGCGTGCCACCCTGATGCTTCCGATGGCGATTATTTATCAGTCATTTCTGGATAATTCCAGGGCAGAGGAGATCCTGACTCCGAATGTGATCTTCTGTGATGGTATTATTGCCGACTATATGGATAAGCAGGGGACCTTCCTGATGGACAAGAATTTTGATCAGGATATTCTTGCATCTGTGAATACAATTGCAAAGAAATATAAAGTAAACCGTGCGCATGTCCAGAATGTATCGGATAATGCACTTGCAATATTTGACAGCATTCGGAAATTACACGGACTTGGTAAACGGGAACGGCTGCAGTTACAGATCGCGGCGATCCTGCATAATTGTGGTAAATTTGTAAATATGAAGGATGTATCCCTGATCTCTTATCATATCGTGATGGCGACAGAGATTCTTGGACTTTCTCATAAAGAGAGAGAGGAGATCGCAAATGCGGTTTATTATAATGGATTTTACCTTCCGTCGGAATTAAGGGCATCCGGGCGGATCGGATCGGCAGATTATATGAAAGTGGCCAAGCTTACCGCTATCCTTCGACTGGCTGATGTGCTTGATAAGAGCTATAAACAGAAGATTACAAATCTTAGGATTTCATTACATGACAATACACTGGTGATCTATACAGATACGCTGGAGGATATTACACTTGAAGCAGGCATGTTTAAAACGAATAATATCTTATTTGAAAAGGTCTATGGTGTAAAAGTAGTATTGAAACAAAGGAGGGGTATATAAATGAGTGATAAGAATTTATTTTACAACCGGGAACTGTCCTGGCTGGAATTTGATAAAAGATGCCTGAGTGAAGCGAAGGATAAGAATATTCCGATATTTGAACGGATCAAGTTCCTAAGTATCACAGCATCCAATCTGGATGAGTTTTTTATGGTGCGTATTGCTTCTTTAAAGGATATGAAGAATGCGGGATATACGAAGAAGGATATTGCAGGAATGACGCCGGAAGAACAGCTTGATGAGCTGATTCCTGCAACGAAGGAATTCATGAAGAATCAGTATCAGACTTATAATCGTTCCCTGGTTCCGTTATTAGAGGCAAATGGACTGAAGATTGTCAGACATTATGAAGATCTGACGCCGGAACAGTCCAGATATGTAGATAAATTATTCGAACGGGATATCTATCCGGTATTAACACCAATGGCAGTGGATTCTTCCAGACCGTTTCCTCTTGTAAGAAATAAATCTTTAAATATTGGTGCGCTGATCTATGATAAGAAGAAAGGCGTTACAGATATCGCGACCGTTCAGGTTCCATCTGTACTTCCAAGAGTGATCATCCTGCCATCCGAGCGACAGGGCATGACAGAGATCATCCTGCTTGAAGAAGTAATTGAGAAGAATCTGGATAAGCTGTTCTTAAGCTATGATATCGTATGTGCGCATCCATATCGTATTATGCGTAATGCGGATTTCTCAATTGATGAGGAAGAGACAGCCGATCTGTTAAAGGAGATCGAGAAGCAGTTAAAGCAGCGCCAGTGGGGCGAGGTTATCCGTTTGGAAGTAGAAGATACGATGGATAAAAAGCTGTTAAAAGAATTAAAGAAGCATCTGGATGTGGTTGATCGTGTCGTATATAAGATCAACGGACCGCTTGACCTTACCTTCCTTATGAAAGTAAATGGTCTGCCGGGCTTTGATCATCTGAAATATGAGAAATATGTTCCGCAGCCGGCATTTTCAAATGGCGACTACAGTAATATATTTGATAAGATCAAGAAGCATGACCGTTTGCTGTTTCATCCATATTATGAGTTCACGCCGGTTGTTGAATTTATTCGTCAGGCAGCAGTCGATCCAAATGTACTTGCAATCAAGCAGACCTTATATCGTGTCAGCGGCAATTCGCCGATCATAGCAGCGTTAGAGCAGGCTGCGGAGAATGGCAAGCAGGTAACTGTTCTGGTTGAGTTAAAGGCAAGATTCGATGAGGAAAACAATATTGCATGGGCGAAAAAGCTCGAGAAAGCCGGCTGTCATGTTATCTATGGTCTGGTCGGACTTAAGACACATTCCAAGATCGCGTTGGTTGTCAGAAGAGAAGAAGATGGTATCAAGCGCTATGTACATCTTGGTACCGGTAACTATAACGATCAGACAGCAAAGTTATATACAGATATGGGACTTCTGACCTGTTCGGATCCGATCGGTGAGGATGCGACAGCAGTATTTAATATGCTGTCCGGATATTCAGAACCAGGAAAATGGAACAAACTGGCAGTTGCACCTATCTGGTTAAAGGATAAATTTCTGATGCTCATTAACCGTGAAGCGGAAAATGCCAGACAGGGCAAGAAGGCACGGATCATTGCCAAGATGAATTCGCTTTGTGATCCGAAGGTGATGGAAGCCTTATATGATGCATCGGCTGCCGGTGTTAAGATCGACCTGATCGTCCGTGGCATCTGCTGTATCAAAGCAGGTGTGCCGGGACTCAGTGAGAACATATCGGTTCGTTCAATCGTTGGTAATTTTCTGGAACATTCCAGAATCTTCTATTTCTATAATGATGGATTTGAAGATATCTATATGGGCAGTGCAGACTGGATGCCGAGAAACCTTGACAAGCGTGTCGAGATCACCTTCCCGGTAGAAGATCCTGATCTGAAGAAACGAATCAAGGACATCTTAAAGATCCAGCTTGCTGATACTTTAAAGGCGCACATCATGCAGCCGGATGGCAGTTACGAGAAGCAGGACCTTCGCGGTAAGGTAAAACTGGATTCCCAGATGTACTTCGCGGAAGAAGCCCGTAAGCGTTCTGCAAAACCGGAGGATGCAGATGCGGCAATCTCTCATGACCGGGTATTTATCCCGATCGAAGCGGAAGAGAGCGAGCATTAAAAAGTTGCTAAATATAACGAAAAAAAGTTGCTGGATACAGTAAAAAAATTCTTGACATTTGCACATGTATGTGCTAACCTATAGAAGCTGTTTAGCAGAGACAGACAAGAAAGCAGAGTATCCACTCTCACCTTAGCACGAAGAATAGTGACTCGGGTTCATATCTAAGTAGATTATAATATGTACTTATATATAATAGTGGATGGTTTGCGCTGTCCACTATTTTTTATGCAATGGAGGTAAAAAGTCATTAGCGAATTAATGATTAACGAACAGATTAGAGACAGAGAAGTGCGCGTGATCGGCGAGGATGGTCAGGTGATCGGAATTATGTCCTCCAGAGATGCACTGAAGCTTGCAAAGGAAGCAGAGCTTGATCTGGTTAAGATCGCTCCACAGGCAAAACCACCTGTATGCAAGATTATTGATTATGGTAAGTACCGTTATGAGCTTGCTCGTAAGGAGAAAGAAGCCAGAAAGAAACAGAAGACAATGGAGATCAAGGAAGTTCGTTTATCTCCAAACATTGATACTAACGACTTGAATACAAAAGTAAATCAGGCAAGAAAGTTCCTGACACATGGCGATAAAGTAAAGGTTACGCTTCGATTCAGAGGTAGAGAGCTTGCCCATGTAGAACAGACAAAGGGCATTCTTGATGAATTTGCTGAGAAGCTTTCAGACATCGCAGTCATTGATAAGCCTGCCAAGTTTGAAGGAAGAAGTATGATAATGTTTTTAACTGAAAAACGTTAATTTACAATATGACATATATTAAGGAGGAAATACACACATGGCTAAATTAAAGACAAAAAGAGCAGCAGCTAAGCGTTTCAAGAAAACAGCTAACGGCGGCCTTAAGAGAAGCAAGGCTTACAAGAGTCATATCTTAACAAAGAAGACAACTAAGAGAAAGAGAAATCTTAGAAAGTTAACAATGACGGATTCAACAAATGAAAAGGTAATGAAGAAGATTTTACCTTATATCTAATAAATCAGGAGGAACTAGAGAATGGCAAGAGTAAAAGGCGGCGTTGGCGCTAAGAAAAAACATAACAGAACACTTAAGCTGGCTAAGGGTTACAGAGGAGCCAGATCAAAGCAGTATAGAGTAGCAAAGCAGTCAGTTATGAGAGCTTTAACAAGTTCATATGCTGGCAGAAAGCAGAGAAAGAGAGAATTCAGACAGTTATGGATCGCTCGTATTAATGCTGCTGCAAGAATGAATGATATTTCATACAGCAAATTAATGCACGGCTTAAAGCTTGCAGGTGTAGACATCAACAGAAAGATGCTTTCAGAGATGGCTATCAGTGATCCGGAAGGATTTGCTAAGCTTGTTGCTGTTGCAAAGGAAAAGCTTGCTTAATTTAAGATAAGCAGAAAAAACAGATCATGATGATTTTCGGAAGAAGATGGTTATGGTCTGTTTTTGCGTTATCGGAACGTTTGCCCGGCCAAGTGATCCGTTATTTTAAAGATCATAAATAAAAGGCGGACATTGACATAATTGCCTTTACAGAGTTGTCCTGTTCATACTATAATAGAACTGTACATTGAGCTAATTTATGGGACATGGAGGGTGACATATTATGTTTGTAGAACGAGTAACAAGAGAGCAGATGAAGATGTTCTTGGAGACATTTGCATGCTGCAGCGAACAGAAGAATCTTGTAATGAGATTAAATTACGCAGGAAAAGAGCCATATCTGGATGTAACCAGATACAGTAACGGAATGATGTACACAGACTCTTACTATGATTTTGACAGTACATATTGCAGTAACCTGTGGAACAAATTCCTTTATACACAGTTTACACATGAGTACTACAGTGCATTTAAGGCACATCTGTTAGAAGACGTAGAAAAGAAGCTTACCAATATGATAAAAATCTGAGAAAGTAAAATCCCTGATACAAGTATATTAACAACAAAACACTTACAGGTATATACCATTTATTCCGCAGAACACTTTCGTTCTATTTCAAACGTAGCGGTACTAAACTCTTCATCTTGCGATGAATCGTTAAGAACCGACGTTCGTAACTGAGACCTTAGCGAGGCTCGCCGAGGTTAGTTCGAAGTTATACAGAGTAAAAAGGTCTGCTTCATAAAGATATATACATGTAAGTGTTTTATTATAATTATATAAATACTTTGTATCAGGGATTTTGTGCATAAAAAAAGAAAACCTCAAAGGTTTTCTAAAAAATAAAGATGCGGGAGATGGGACTTGAACCCACACGCCGTTTCCAGCACTAGATCCTTAGTCTAGCCTGTCTGCCAATTCCAGCACTCCCGCATGTCTTATTCCGTACGGCTTACCGCCGACGCAAGTAAGATAATACCACTGTGCTATATAAATGTCAACAAGTTTTTTTACTTTTTTTTGAAAAAATCCAATGCACGCATTATGATAGAGATTTTCATCATAAAATGGACACATTTACATGATAAACTTATAACGAAGTATGTATGTAAAACGAAAAGATGCAAATATGATACATTTGTATTTTATACTGGCATAAGATCAGGACATTTGTCAGAAAATGATATGTAACAGAAATAATACAGGAATCCTTAAGATTGTTTAATAAAATAAGGATTGCTTGATTATGCCAGACAGAGAGAGTAAAATTACAATGATTTAATTTGGAAAATATAGCATTTTCAGATACACATAAAAATAAAACAGCGCAAGCAAGGAGGCAACGATGCGGAAACGAATCAAAAAGGGTGTGGCATGTGTATTATGTGCCAGCATGGTAGCTGCCCTTCTGGGTGGATGCAGCAGCAAAAATGCAGAAAGCAGCAAACCTTCTATTCATATTGAATCATATACAAAGGTGGGATATGATACGGTGACCGTTCAGTCAGGAGATATTTCACCAATCTTGAATTTAAAACTTTCCCCGGATGAATTTGAAACGAAAAATTATAAAGTTTCACAGGACGATTACGAAGTAGAAAAGGTTAATGTATCAAAGGGAGATCGGGTGAAAGCCGGAGATATCATGGTTCAGTTTAAGGCAGATGATATTCAGGATACGATCAAGCAATATACAGAGCAGAAGGCAGAGAATGAACTGCTGATTGAACATTATCAGAAACTGATGCAGATTGATGGATCAGAGGATTATTCTGATGATATTGCAAGTCTGAAAGAGGATATCCAGATCGCAGATACATATATTAAAGAACAGAACGAGAAGATGAAGGAGTATTGTCTGATTGCAGAAAAGGATGGAACTGTAACCTATGTCAATGAGTGGTTGGGATATGGATATGCAAGTTCATCCGATAATCTGGTGACCGTAGCATCCGGATCCTCTAATTATACAGCAACGACAGATGATGATTATGAATTTAAAAAAGGGGATGTCTATCAGGCAGATTATGAAGTGGCATCCTACGATATGAAGGTTATTGATGTCAGTCAGTATGAAGATAAGGCAACCGGTAAGCAGATGCAGAAAATCTTATTTGAGCCGGTAGACAGTATGGCAGGAATTTCAGAAGAAGATGTGCTGACCATGACGATCCATAAGCCGGTGATCAGCAATGTTGTCTATGTCGATGAAAAAGCGATCAATGAGAAGTCAGAAGATAATTATTATGTATTCACGATCAATGATGATGGCTTCCGGACAGCAGTTGATGTAACAATTGGTGAAACGGTAGACGGATATACGATTATTAAGTCTGGATTGAAGGCTGGAGAGCAGGTGACGGTAAATTGATAAAGAAGAGAATAATGATCAATAAAAAATCGTATGCAGTCAGAATGACAGCAATCGCTGTGGCAATGATGCTTGGTTTAACAGGCTGTGGAAAAAAAGAAGAAAAAGCACCGGAGCTGTTAGAACCGGTTACAACGAATGAGGCGTACCGTCCGGTCGAAAAGAGCGATGTTGGTAAGAAGATTATCAAGAATGGTGCGATTGTACCAACGGATTATTGTTATTTCTTTAAAACCTCAGCGACACTCTCAAAGGTTTATGTCAATGTAGGTGATTATGTTAAAAAGGGCACGGTTCTTGCAGAGGCAGATAGCGATGATACGACTTCAGGAATTGAAGACCTGAAAGCCTCTCTTTCCAGTGAGCAGCAGACCCATAATGTAAACGAAAAGATATACGAACAGAAACAGAAGGAACTGGATTATAAGATTAAAGCATGTAATGAGGCTGGAGATTCTGCCGGTGCGAAAGAAAACCAGAGCACAAAAGCAGTCAATGCCGAGAATAACCGGTATGATAACATGTTGTACAATTATAAGGTCAAGAAGCTCCAGCGGCAGATTGACGAGAAGGAATCTCTGGAAACCGATAACAAGCTCGTAGCAGAACAGGATGGCTATGTTACATATGCCAAGAGCCTGACGGATACAGATTCATCAGATGAAGGCGGCGGATCAATCTCCAGTGGTGAGAATGTTGTTATTATATCTGATTACAACACACCGTATATTGAGATCACCGGTGAGCAGATTACAAGAGATGGATATGCAAATTTTAATACCATGTACACGATGATCGATGGCAAACGGTATGAGCTGGAAGAATACAAATATTCCAATCAGGAGATCGCAGCAGCACAGAGTGCATCCAAGCTGCCATATGTCCGTTTTAAACTGAAGGATGTGGATAACAGCAAGATCTTAAAGACAGGAACACTGACACCGTTGTATTTCAGTACATCAACTGCTGCAAATGTTCTTGTAGTCGGAAATGATTCCTTATACGAAGAAGGAGATAAGTATTTTGTATATGTGAAGACAGACAGCAGTGATAAGGAAAAGCGTGAGATCAAGATCGGTGCACAGGATGATAACTACACGGAAGTAAAGAGCGGCCTTTCAGAGGGAGATCTGGTTTATTATGATTCTGATTCAACGATTCCAAGTGACTATACAACATATGAGATCAAGCTGGGAACCTTTAAGACAACAGGAACCAGCAAATCCTATAAGATGGTAGATACCAATCAGATAACCTATAAAGCTCCTGTAGAAGGCTATTTTACACAGCTTGATCTGGCGGAAGGTCAGGAAGTGAAAAAAGGCGATCTGTTGTATATTGTTGACAGTGGTGGTGGTAGCGCAGAGCTGCTGGAGTTAAACTCCCAGATATCAGATGCAAAGAGTGATTATGATTCGACAGTAGCGGGCTATGAAGAGCAGATCAAGGATCTGAGAGCCGAGATTGAAGATTACCGTTCCGGCAGGAAGAAACAGCAGGTGGCAACACCGGGAGATGCTGATCCGGCAGATGATACAACGGATACTACAACAGATGACGGGGATGAAGAAGACGGTGATTACGATATCCCGGATCCAGATGATAATAATGGCAATACATTATACATGGTTGAGCAGCTTACCTGCCAGATTGAGATTGCAAAATACAATGAAGAGCTGGCAAAGATCAATTATAATACGACTGTGAATCCATTGATCGCAAAGCGTGATAAGCTGAACAAAAATAATGATGGAAAAGGTAATATCAGCGTATATGCAGAAAGCGACGGCGTTGTACAGAGTGTATATGCCAGTCAGGGAAAACAGATCAAAGAGGGTGACAAGGTTGTCAGCATAGGAAGCAATGAATCCAAGATGATGTCCTTATCCCTGACAGATAACGGTGGAAGCTCCAGACGTAACGGATATAGCGGAAGTGACGATACCGGAAGTGATAACAGCAATGCAACACTTCTGGTCAATCAGGAGGTTACTTTAATTGATCAGAAGGATGACAGCAAGAAGCTGACCGGAAGATGTATCGGAGCAACAGCGGATTCCAAGAAGGCTTATGTAACAACGATCGATGGTCAGGTATATATAACAAGCAGCGCCGGATCCGAAGATACCAGATATTATATACAGGTGGATGATAAGAGCTTCTATGATTCACCAAAGGGATATTTTGTAAGCTTTGCAAAAATGTCACTGGAAAATGTAGTAACAGTTCCAATGAATATTATTTATACAGAGACGGATAAGACATCCGGTAAATCCTATGAATATGTGTGGAAGCTTTCAAAGGATGAGATTGTAAAACAGTATGTAACAACAAGCACAGATACAAAGTCGTCAAATGCATGTGTACTTACCGGATTGTCAGAAGGAGATGTGATTCTGAAAGAATCCGGTTCTTCCGGCAGTGGTGACAATACAAAGAAAAAAGCCGATAGCAGCTCAGAAGAATAGAAGGGAGAAGAGGAATGTTTAAATTCTTAAGAAATAAATTACTGAATAAAAAGTGGCTGAATGCCTGCCTTCTTCTTGGTATTGTGCTTCTGGTTGCTGTAGCATCCTGTAATCCGATGTTCAAAAACGGTGCAATGGATATGACGCTGGCATCCAAGTTTGATTCAGCAATAGAAGATAACAACACATATTCAGCCGTGGTCGGAAGACAGGGCTCCTGCTCAACAGACAATTTCCCGGATTCTGCATCCGTACTTGACCGTATCAATGCATATGAAAAGAAGTGGATGAGTTACATTGACGTACCGGTATTAAGCAGACAGAACAGATTGTTTATAGAAGGTACTTATGCAATGACCGGGCTCGGTTCCAGGAGATTTTTCAGTGTAAACTATATGCAGGATATGAGCGAACATATCAATATTACGTTTGGAGAGGGACTTGATACCGGGAAACCGGTTGAAGGTACTTATCCGGTGATTATCAATCAGCAGAATGCGGATACATATGATCTGGTTGTAGGTGAAACCGTATCAATTGATAAATTGGTAGACAAGGATGGAAAGCCGGTTACATTTACGGTTGTCGGAATCTTTGAACCAAAGGATACCACTGATATTTACTGGAAAGAGACACCGGTAGATTTTGATAAGATGATATTTACAGATCAGGCATCCTTTGATGAAACCGTTGCAAATTATGGTGTTTTGACAATATATTATGCAACATATAATATGCTGGATTATGCATATATCGATCATACAAATGCATCAGATATCCGTTATTATCTGAGTGCATTTTCAAAAGCAGATGGTAACTTTATTCAGAATTTCAGCAGCATACTTGCTGATTATCAGGACGATGCAACATCGATCATGATCATTATCTGGGTACTGGAGCTTCCAATCCTGGTATTGCTTCTGGCATTTATCTATATGGTATCCAGTCAGATCCTGGAAATGGAGGACGGTGAGATTGCGATGCTAAAGAGTCGTGGTACCAGTACGAAACAGATTCTTGGCATCTATTTTGGAGAATCTGCGATCCTTTCTTTGATCGCGATCGTTATTGGTATTCCGGTCGGATATCTGTTGTGTAAATTATGTGCAAGTGCAACCTCCTTCCTGAAATTCAGCTTTGGTGATACACACTTTTATAAACTGACATGGGGAATGTTATTATACAGTCTAATTGCTGCAGTTATCGCAATCCTGTTTATAACACTTCCGGTATTGAAATACGCGAAGAATTCGATAGTAGAGCAGAAGAGTAAACTTGGAAAGGTGAATACAAAGCCAATCTGGGAGAAGGCATTTCTGGATGTGATCCTGGTGGCAGTTTCCATTTACCTTCTGTACAACTACAATAAACAGAAGAGTGATATTGCATTAAGCATTCTGGCTGGAAACAAACCGGATCCATTGATCTTTTTGAATTCCTCCCTGTTTATATTTGCAGTTGGGCTGCTGATCCTGCGACTGATCAAATATCTGATCAAGTTCATTTATTTCATTGGTAAGAAGAGATGGTCACCTGCGGTATATGCTTCCTTCCTTCAGATCACCAGAACAGTGAAGAAGCAGGGCTTTATCTCTGTATTTCTGGTTATGACGATCGCCATGGGTATGTTTAATTCCAATATGGCAAGAACGATCAATGAGAACAATCAGGAGCGTATCGAATATAATCTTGGAACAGATATCGTTCTGAGTGAACAGTGGAAGATGGGTGCGTATCTGGATAAAGATAAGAAGAGTCACTGGTACTATGAAGAACCGGATTTTGAACGGTATACAGAGAATCTTTCCAATTCATGCAAACATCTGACCCGTGTGATCTATGATGACAATACAACGATCAAGGTTGGAGGTTCTGAACTTCCGGACTCTGTTCTGATGGGAATTAATACAAAGGAATTTGGTGAGACAGCCGAATTAAAGTCAGGTTTGAATGATGAACACTGGTATAATTACCTGAACAGTATTGCAACTGTTTCCAATGGTGTTATCATTTCATCAAATCTGGCAAAGAAATATGATCTGTCTGTTGGTGACAGCATTACATATGCAAGATACAGCCCGATGAAGACAAAGGAGCCGGTTGAGATCGCATCACCGTCCGGAACAATCTGTGCAATTGTAGATGCATGGCCTGGATTTAACCAGTACACATATGAGAAGGACAACAGTGGAAAAGTTGTTGAGAAGGAACGTTATCTGGTTGTTGCTAATTACGCATATGTTGTCAGTGCATTTGGTCTTACTCCATATCAGATATGGGGACAGCTTGCAGATGGACATGATTATCAGGAGGTCCTGGATACGGTTGAAAAGCAGGGTATTTTATTAAAGAGTTATCAGAGTGTAGATCAGGAAGTACAGAACATGCTGGAATCTCCGCTTGTACTGATCACAAATGGGTTATTCTCACTGAGCTTCCTGGTAGCAGTTATCCTCTGTACAGTAGGATTCCTCATCTACTGGATCACATCGATCAAGCAACGGGAGCTTCTGTTTGGTATCTACCGTGCGATGGGTATGAGCATGAAGGAGATTAACAAGATGCTGATCAACGAGCAGATGTTCAGTTCCGTTCTTGCCAGTCTGGCAGGATATGGAGTTGGAGCGGCGGCTACTGCGTTGTTTGTAAAGCTGGTAGCGATCGTATATCTGCCGGAGTCGCATAACATAGCGATCAGCATAGCGGTCAACCCATTTGATATATTGAAACTGACGATCGTAGTTGTGGTAATGTTTATTATCTGCTTCATTGTTCTCCGGACAATCTTAAAGAAGATGAACATCACACAGGCATTAAAACTGGGGGAGGACTAAACAATGAATATGATTACTGCAAGAGGAATAAAGCGGTGTTTTACAGTTGGAAATGGCGAACCATTTTATGCTCTTAAAGGAATAGATCTGGATATCCCGGAAGGAAAGCTTGCGATCCTGAAGGGAAGATCCGGTTCCGGTAAAACAACCCTTTTAAATATTTTAAGTGCGCTGGATGAAGCAACGGAGGGGCAGGTGATCATAGAGGATCACGACCTGTCGGAGATGGCTGTACCGGAAAGAGAAAAACTCAGACGGTACGATATCGGATTTGTATTCCAGTCGGTAGCGTTGATTCCGATCATGAATGCATATGAGAATGTAGATTTTGGTTTAAGACTTGCGGAATATGAAGGAAACCGGGATTCCCGTATCCGCGAGGTTCTGGAGATGGTTGGACTTAGTTCCAGAATGTTCCATATGCCGAACCAGATGTCCGGTGGTGAGCAGCAGAGGGTAGCGATTGCAAGAGCGGTTGCCCATAAGCCAAGGGTAATCTTTGCAGATGAGCCGACAGGAGCTTTGGATACAGCATCCGGACTGAATGTTATGAAGCTGTTCAAGGATCTGGTGGCAAAAGAAGGAATCACGATCGTTATGACGACACATGATCCAAACCTGATGGAACTCGGAGACGTAGTATTTGAGATAGAGGATGGTGAGATCATTGGCAAAGCATAGTGGATTTTTTAAGAAAAAAGATAAAAATACGATTCCGGAAACTGATATGCAGGAAAATGTTGCACAGATGATGGAAGAACCAATGGATCAGGATCCTGTTCAGGAAGACGCCGATATCGCAGATACAGACATGAACGATATCGGTGTGCAGGAGACTGCAGTGGATGCTGGGAACGCTGTTGATGAAGCAGATATAGCAGATGATGATACAGAAACATCAGAAGATTTGGACGATACAGACAGAAACAGTCAGGCTGCGGAAGAATATGAAGAAACCGGCAATATCATTGACTGCGACAGTCTGGTTAAGATCTATAAAACAGATGAAGTTGAAGTAATGGCACTTCAGGGGCTGGAGCTTACGATCAAAAAGGGTGAGCTGATGGCAGTTATCGGTAAATCCGGTAGTGGTAAGTCAACGCTTCTGAATATGATCGGTGGACTGGAACGTCCGACAGCAGGAAAATTATATGTAGATGGAAAAGACCTTTTTGCAATGACAGACAAAGAACTGGTAGAATATCGGAAACATACCGTTGGCTTTGTATGGCAGAAGAATTCCAGAAACCTGCTTCCGTATATGACAGCTCTGGAAAATGTCCAGGTGCCGATGTATTTTGATAAAGACAATAAGGAAGACCGGGAAGCCAGAGCCTATGATCTTTTGTGCAAGGTTGGTTTAAAGGAAAAGGTAAATTCCTATCCGGCACAGATGTCCGGTGGTGAGCAGCAGAGAGTTGCAATTGCGATCGCACTTGCTAACAATCCAAAAATCCTGCTGGCAGATGAGCCGACCGGTGCAGTCGATTCCAAAACCTCAGATATGATCCAGGATCTGTTCCGGAAACTGAATGAGGAAATGGGTATTACAGTTATCATCGTAACGCATGATATCAGTCTTGCAAATAAGGTTGGACGTGTGGTTATGATCGCAGATGGTAAGATCAGTACAGAAAAGATCATGAAAGAGGATTACAGAAAACGGATCAATGACATGGAAAGCGAGAGCTTTAATGGAACCGATTCCCATGAAGAATATTCCATTATGGATAAGGCACACCGTGTACAGATCAGTGATGATATTCTGGAGGCTGCCGGAATTGATACAAACAAGGTAAAGATTCAGGTAGTGGATGGCAAGGTTGTTATTTCAAAAGAATAAATATCAGTTCAGAAAACGGCTCTGGATGCATATGCATTCAGGGCCGTTCGCAATATTTTCACATTTTCTTTCTTGCTTTTTCTTGCTATCGTGCGTTGGTTCGATTATAATAACTTTGTTTAGCTGATTTGGAATTTCGAGGAGGAAACCATGAAGAAGAGAAAATTAACAAAAATGTCGGCAGTGTTACTGGCAACAGCATTGTCTGCAGCAACTGTTTTTTCAGGATGTAATAAGAAGGTTGATTACGATATGGGTGATGGAACGCAGAAAGAAGGAAGTGCAGGAGAAGGCGGCGAATTATCGTCCCGTCTCGGTGTTCCGGAGTCTTATGAGGGCAAGCTGGATACCGGTGATTCCGGTATCAAAGAGATTACCATTAAAGATGATGATATCATAACACCAGATTCCGACAGTATGTCTATTGTGTCTTATAAGAAGAATTCCTTTGATAATGCATACAGGCAGAAGGTCTGTGAGGCAATCTTTGATAAGTCAAAGGGTATCTATGTATATGACTTTGAGCACCAGACCAAGAGTGATCTGCAGACTCAGATTGATTCATATCAGACGATGTTAGCCGATGCGAAGGAAGCTGGAGATACAGATACAGAGGATTATTGTAAGGAATACATATCCTATCTGGAAAATGAAATGGCAACGGCAACGGATGAGAGAGAAGGAGCCGGTGATTACAGTGCATCGGATTATATCGGACAGATTGGCGATAATCAGTTCATGCTCTCATTTTCAGAGGGAACAGAAGGGTTAAATGCAAGCTTTGATCTTTCTTATTATCCATCCGAAGGCATGATCAATTACAGACCATATGAGGGTGCATCCTTTGTATATGCTTATGACGCAAAGTATGGAGAAGAGGGGATTGATGACAGCATTGTAAATACTTGTACATTTTCTGAAGATGAAGCCGTATCACTGGCACAGGAATTTCTTGCCGGATGTGGAATTGATGATGTGATCGTTACAGATAAATCTCCGTTATTATGGGAGTATTATGACAGCTCTTATAATGTGATTGCAACAGAGTATGAAGGCTATATCGTAAACTTTGGACGTTCTGTCAATGGAACTGCTCCATACAGTGCGGATCTGTCTATGGTTGACACTCTTTCAAGCGATGAGGATGATACCTGGTATGATGCTCCAACAGAGACGTTCTCCATTCAGATCGACTCCAATGGCGTGATCAACGCAAGCTGTTATCCATTGTTAGTTTCAACCGGTGAGGATCAAAAAAATGTAGATCTTTTGAGCTGGAAGGAGCTTTTAAAGGAACTGGATAAGAATGTTGCACAGTATTATACAGATAATAAGACTTCCTACAGCGATATTGAATTTAACGATGTCAGATTAACATATTACTGTATTAAGGATGATTCTCAGGATGATGTATATAATTATGTTCCTGTATGGATATTTGCACAGGCAGACGAAAATGATGGAACATATGATTTTGACTATCCGGTACAGGCACTTATGGTAAATGCAACCGATGGAACAATCTACAATCTGAAAGATGTTCTGGAGGCCGGTTCGATCCCATACAGTGATTATTACGATGATCAGGGTGATATGATCGATGGATACGAATATGATGACAGTGATATGGAGAGTATAGATTCAGATGGCAGTGATGACGGATCCGGTGATTCATCAGATGGCAGTGATGACGGATCCGATGATTCATCAGATGAGATAGAGGATGGATCCGATGAAGGGATCATTGACGACGAAGGTCTGTTAGAGGATGATGTTGTAGAATAATACAATCCTACAGGAAAATAAGGTGTCATACGACGCCAGACTATAAAGATGCAGGACGAGTGATATTTTTTATCATTTGCCCTGCGTTTTTTATTGGTTTTGGTATTGACAAAAATACCCCTATGGGGTATATATAATATCGTATCCGGGATCATTAAAATTGGATACAAAAAATAAATGTACAGATACAGATGGATGAAAAAATTCAGGAAACAGACAGAAGGGAGCGGACAAGAATGGAAGAACCATGTTGCCATTGTCATAAAACAAAACAGAGAACAGAAGGTGAATATAAGAAGCTGATGAACCGGCTGAACCGCATCGAGGGACAGATCCGGGGAATCAAGGGAATGCTGGAAAAGGATGCATATTGTACGGACATATTAGTACAGGTTGCCGCTGTCAATTCTGCATTGAACAGCTTTAATAAGGAACTTCTTGCAGAGCATATCCGAACCTGTGTGATCGAGGATATCAAAGCAGGAAAGGAAGATACGGTGGATGATCTGGTTGATACGATAAAAAAACTGATGAAATAAGCAAAGAAGGATTTTCTATCCGAAACACAGTATGAATATATTCGTATGATTGCTTTGGATATGAAACATAATAAAAATGTGTTTAAGATATAATGAAGGCATAGAATGTGCGAAGCACATGATAAAAGCTTGATAAGAGGGTGAATGAATTGGATAAATATAACGTAACAGGAATGAGCTGCAGTGCCTGCAGCGCAAGCGTAGAAAAGGCAGTGAAGAAAGTAAAAGGAATTGACAGTTGTACCGTCAGCCTGCTTACAAATTCGATGACAGTAGAAGGACATGCTGACCCTAAGGCAGTTATTGAAGCAGTAGAAAAAGCAGGATATGGAGCCAGTCTGATGACAGGAGAAGACCGGAAGGATGTCGGGAAGAAGCAGGCAGCGGATGCAGATGAATTGGATAATCATGCAGCCCTGCACAAGATGAAGGTCCGGCTGATCGCATCTATCGTTCTGTTAATTCCGCTGATGTACATTTCCATGGGACATATGATGTGGGGATGGCCACTGCCGGCGATTATCAGTGATAACCATGTCGCTATGGGACTGATCCAGATGTTATTTGCAATTGCGATCATGGTTGTAAACCAGAAGTTTTTTATTAATGGATTTAAGGGTGTGATCCATGGAGCACCGGGTATGGATACATTAGTAGCACTTGGCTCAGGCGCATCCTTTATTTACAGCACATATGTATTATTTGCAATGACAGATGCCGTGATGCGGCAGGATAATGACCGTGTTATGACCTTGATGCATGATTTTTATTTTGAATCGGCAGCGATGATTCTTGCACTTATAACGGTTGGTAAGACACTCGAGGAATATTCCAAAGGTCGTACGACAGATGCCTTAAAGGGATTAATGAAGCTTGCACCCAAAACAGCCCTTGTTCTTCGTGATGGAGAAGAACAGGAAGTTGCTGCTGAGGATGTGGTAGTTGGAGAGGTATTTATCGTCCGTCCGGGATCCAGTGTTCCGGTAGATGGTGTGGTTATAGAAGGAAACAGTGCGGTTGATGAGTCTGCTTTATCCGGTGAGAGTCTTCCGGTCGATAAAGCAGAAGGAGATAAGGTATCTGCCGCAACGATCAATAAATCCGGTTATCTGAAATGTCGGGCAACCAGAGTCGGTACAGATACGACTTTATCCCAGATCATAGAGATGGTCAGTGATGCAGCAGCAACAAAAGCACCTATCGCAAAGATTGCAGATAAGGTATCTGGTATCTTTGTTCCGGCTGTCCTGATCTGTTCCTTGATCACTATTATTGTATGGATCATTGCAGGAGAGAGCACAGGCTTTGTACTTGCCAGAGGTATATCGGTGCTTGTGATCAGTTGTCCATGTGCACTTGGACTTGCAACACCGGTTGCCGTTATGGTAGGTAACGGTGTCGGAGCCAAGCAGGGTATCCTATTTAAGAATGCGGCAGCACTTGAGATGACAGGAAAAACAGATGTGGTTGTACTGGATAAGACAGGAACGATCACAAATGGAACGCCGGAAGTGGTAGATGTAGTTCCGGGAAATGGATACAGTGAGACAGACCTGCTTACCTTTGCAGCAAGTTTGGAACAATACAGTGAGCACCCGATA
This sequence comes from Clostridium sp. AM54-37XD, assembly GCF_003478225.1. NCBI lineage: Bacteria > Bacillati > Bacillota > Clostridia > Eubacteriales > Clostridiaceae > Clostridium > Clostridium sp. AM54-37XD. Next base: position 53,255 of record NZ_QUEV01000005.1, on the reverse strand, counting down.
GGCAAAGCCATTATGGAATATGTCGGACAGAAAGGGATCAAGCCACAGAAGATTGAAGATTTTCAGGTGCTTCCGGGAAATGGACTCCGCTGTAGATTAAGCAGTGAGGCGGTTTCACAGAATGAAAGAGGATTTTGTGCAGGACAGAACCATTCTCAGATATCAGATCATATTTTGCTTGGTGGAAATGGAAAATTTATCAGCCAGTATGTAACCTTATCCGAGGCGGATAAGACACTGGCAGAAGAATTAGCTTCACAGGGCAAGACCCCGATCTATCTGGCAATCGATGAGAATAAACTGATTGGTATCCTTGCAGTTGCAGATACGATCAAAGAGGATGGAATCCTTGCGATCAAAGAATTAAAAGAGATGAATTATTCAGTTGTTATGTTAACCGGAGATAATGCAAAGACAGCAGAAGCAATCGGTAAACAGGCAGGTGTTGACCGCGTGATCGCTGATGTACTGCCGGATGGAAAAGAAGCGGTAGTAAGAGAACTGATGAAGGAGCACCGTGTGATCATGGTTGGTGACGGCATTAATGATGCCCCTGCATTAACCCGTGCGGATATTGGTATGGCGATCGGAGCCGGAACCGATGTTGCAATCGATGCGGCAGATGTGGTACTGATGCGGGAAGGTCTTCGAACCGTTCCTGCAGCAATCCGGTTAAGTATGGCAACGATACGAAATATCAAAGAGAACCTGTTCTGGGCATTTATTTATAACATTATCGGAATACCGCTTGCCGCAGGTGTCTGGTATCCGATGTTTGGCTGGAAATTAAACCCGATGTTTGGAGCATTTGCCATGAGCCTTTCCAGTTTTTGTGTAGTAATGAATGCATTACGGTTGAATTTCGTGAAGATATATGTTAATAATAGTAAATACAGAATACACCAAAAAATGGTATCAAAAAATGTTGAGGGAAATAATAAGATAGAAAAGGAGACTGGTACGATGAATAAGACGGTGTATATAGAAGGAATGATGTGCGGACACTGCGAGGCAAGAGTGAAGAAAGCATTTGAGGCACTTCCACAGGTAACAGAAGCGGAGGTCAGCCATGAGAAGAAGCAGGCGGTGCTTACTTTAAGTGGCGAGTTATCCGATAAAGAGATTAAGAATACAGTGAAGGAAGCCGGATATAAGGTAACTTCGATCAAGTAAAATAGAAATACGGGATAAAAGATAAAATGGCAGGGCACGGTTTATGGTGTCCTGTCATAAATTAATAAGAAGGAAATTGTCTATGAAGAAACTATTGAACAGGTTATTTAGTCGAATGGTAATTACATGTCTGCTGGTAGCGGCACAGTTGATCTTCTTTATGGTAGAAGTATTAAAGCTGCAGCAATACTATGTATTGGTGGCGGCTATTCTGCATTTGTTAAGTTTTATAGCTGTGATGCATCTGTTATTAAAGGATGTGAATCCGTCAATTAAACTGGCATGGATCGTTCCGATCCTGATGTTTCCGGTCCTCGGTGGTCTGCTTTATCTGCTCTATGGACATATCATTATGCCGAAGAAGTTAGAGAAATACATGAAGCATGCGGCAGAATGGGACTACGAGACGGATCTGTATGCAAATATGGCATATTTCAGTGATGTGATAAAGGGGCAGCCGCCATACCGGTTGTTCAAATATACAGAAGATTATGCAGGTTCGCTTGTATATCAGAATACGGATGTCCGGTATTATCCGATGGGGGAAGATGTCTGGCCGGATTTTGTTGATGATCTGAAAGCGGCAAAGAAGTATATTTTCCTTGAATACTTTATTATTAATCCGGGTGAAATGTGGGATACGGTTCTTGACATCCTAAAAAAGAAAGTAAAAGAGGGCGTGGAAGTCCGTCTGATCTATGATGACATCGGCTCAGTCTTTTATGTGCCTAAGTATTACTGGCGTGAGATGGAGAGCCTTGGGATTAAATGTATGGCATTTAATCAGGTGGTTCCATTTCTGGCAACGATCTTTAATAACAGGGATCATCGGAAGATTGCGGTTATGGATGGTACGGTCGCTTATACCGGCGGTTTTAATCTGTCCGATGAATACATTAATAAGAAATCCCCTTATGGCAGATGGAAGGATAACGGTATCCGTATGGATGGAGATGCTGCATGGCGGTTCACGATCCTGTTCCTTCAGTTATGGAACAGCATCCGGAATGAAGATAAGCATATCTTAAGCTATCGTCCGGCAGAGCAGAAGAAGCATTTGAATGATGGATATCTTCAGCCATATACGACCAATCCGCTCAAGAAGGAGCCGCTTGGTGAGAACATATATATGCAGATGATCAATGATGCAAAGGAGTATGTATACATCTTTACTCCATATCTGATCGTATGCAATGAGATGATGACAGCATTAAAGCTTGCGGCAAAGAGAGGCATCGATATCCGAATCGTAACACCGGCGATCCCGGATAAGAAGATGATCTTTCGTATGACACAGTCGAGTTACAAAGAGCTGCTTCGTGCCGGCGTGAAGATCTATCAGTACACACCGGGATTTATCCATTCCAAATGTATCCTGACGGATGATAATCTGACATCAATCGGTTCTATCAATATGGATAACCGAAGTTTTTATCATCATTTTGAATGCGGTGTATTGGTATATGATTCCAGTATCATTGCAGAAGTGAAGTATGATATGCTTTCAACGATGAAGGAATCAGAGGAGATCACGCTGGACTGGTGTAAGGAGCATATGTCCAGAATTACACTGGTGGATGCCTTCCTCAGACTCCTGTCACCATTGCTATAGGAATAAAGGTAAAGAGAGAAAATGACAAAAACAAATAAGAAACAAAAAGCCGGAGATCAAAAGCCGGCTTTTTCAAAAATGAACGATTTTAAAAAAGAAGCGGCATTTCATATTTTTAAAGAAAGCATTACAACGGCATTCCTACTGTACATGTTTGTTGTTTTTCCATTGGTTCTTCATGATGGATATAAGGATATTACGATCACAAAATACAATTTCTTTAAAAATGGAGTATTGATCTATGGGATATTGATGTGTCTGACATTTATATTCGGATTTACGGATCATATGGAAGAGCATACGGATGCTGCAAAAAAAACGGGAAGAGGCAGAAATTTTCTGGCGGCGGATATCTGGATGGGAGCCTTTGTGCTGTCAGGCACACTTGCATGGATCATGGCAGATGATAAAATGGCAGCCTACACCGGATCTATGGGAAGACGTTGCGGACTGGAATTTCTGGTGCTTGTGCTTGTGCTTTATATTGGCATTGGAAGCGGATATAAATGGCAGCAGATCCTGGCACCGGTGTTTTCTGTTATCAGTGGACTTGCATTTTTGATGGGAAGCTTACAACACCTGGATATTGATGTGTTTCATCTGTTGTCACATATCAGAGAGGATCAGCAGGCGATGTTCCTGTCCACCTTTGGAAATATTAATATATTTGCTGGCTTTGTCTGTACCAGTGTTGCATTCTTTTCCGGTATGTATCTGATTGAAGAAAAGCGGGCATTCCGGATCTGCTATATGGCAGCCCTTTTGTTGGGCGGAGCCGCCTTGATCGCGGCAAATAGTGATAGTGCCTATATGGGACTTGCTGCAGCATGGGTGATATTACTCTTTTTCTCATTAAAACGAAGCCTGTTTGCAGAATTTGTAACTGTTTGCACCACCTTTCTTTCCGGTTATACAATCATGGCGTGGATCACGACAGGAACCGGAAGGGGATATGAGAAGTTGTCCGGTCTGGCGAAGCTGGTGGATGTAAGAGAAATATTGACTGTCTGTTGTGTGATCGGTATCTTGTGTGCGATATGGTTATCAAAGAAGAAATATAATACAGGAAGATCCGCATTATCCCGCTTGTTCATAGCAGGAATATTGCTCATAGCAGGAATCACCGTGACAGTTATTGGCTGTACCAACCACTGGGAGATCTTCGTATTTGATGATTTCTGGGGAGATTACAGAGGCTTTATCTGGTCAAGATTATGCCGGATCTATCAGGATCTGCCATTTGTTGATCAGGTGTTTGGAAATGGAAATGAAAGCATCTATGCGCTGATGTCTGCCCGGTATTATGATGAGATGCTGGCAGTAACCGGAACGGTTTATGACAGTGCGCATAATGAATATCTGCAGTATCTGGTCACGATGGGAGCTTTTGGCCTGATCACTTATGTAGGGCTGATCATTACTTCGATCCGTAACTGTGTGAAAACCTGGAAGGATGAACCGGTGATGCTTGCGGTTCTGATGCTTATCGTTTCTTATATCACACAGGCGTTCGTTAATGTAGAGCAGCCGATCACGACACCGTTCCTGTTTTTATTTGTGGCGATAGCAGCAGGAATCCGCAGAAACAGTCTGAAAAAAGACGGGAGCAGAACAAAGAAATAGTGGATGGTGGGATTATAAAAGTCCGGACTTGTCAAAGCAGATAGTTTCGTTGTATAATCACAAAGTGTGTGTAGATGAAGCAATGGCTGGAAATTGATCGGAGATATTTTAATTTTAGCGTATGACATCTGACTGATATAATATTCGGCTGGTATGCCATCTGGATACAGAATAAATAAGTAGATAATAATTATGATATAAAAGGTCAGCATCTAAATGGATGCTGCTACAGGAGGAAAAAAATGAGGTTTATGACGAGTTAGTGGCAAGAGGATTAATTGCCCAGACAACAGATGAAGAAGAGATCAAAGAGCTGGTAAATAATGGAAAAGCTGTTTTTTATATAGGATTTGACCCAACTGCAGACAGTCTTCATGTCGGTCATTTCATGGCACTTTGTCTGATGAAGCGTTTACAGATGGCAGGTAATAAGCCGATCGCCTGATTGGTGGCGGTACAGCTATGATCGGTGATCCGTCCGGACGTACCGATATGAGACAGATGATGACAACAGAAACGATCGCTCATAATGTAGAATGCTTCAAGAAGCAGATGAGCCGTTTTATCGATTTCTCAGAAGGCAAGGCATTGCTTGTAAATAATGCAGACTGGTTACTGGATCTGAACTATATAGATGTTCTTCGTGAGGTTGGTCCTCATTTCTCAGTCAACAATATGCTTCGTGCAGAGTGCTACAAGCAGAGAATGGAGAAGGGCTTAAGCTTCTTAGAGTTCAACTACATGATCATGCAGAGCTACGATTTCTATGAGTTATTCCAGAAATACGGCTGTAATATGCAGTTCGGTGGTGATGACCAGTGGAGCAACATGCTTGGTGGTACAGAACTGATCCGTAGAAAGCTTGGCAAGGATGCATATGCCATGACGATCACCCTGCTTCTGAACTCAGAGGGCAAGAAGATGGGTAAGACGCAGAAGGGTGCTGTATGGCTGGATCCAAACAAGACATCACCATTTGAGTTCTACCAGTACTGGAGAAATGTTGCAGATGCCGATGTATTAAAATGTATCCGTATGCTGACCTTCCTTCCACTGGAAGAGATCGACAAGATGGACAGCTGGGAAGGAAGCCAGTTAAATACAGCAAAAGAGATCCTTGCATTTGAACTTACAAAGCTGGTTCATGGCGAAGAAGAAGCAGTAAAGGCACAGGAGAGTGCAAGAGCATTATTCTCCAAGGGTGTCGCTGCTGATATGCCATCTGTTACATTATCAGACGATGATTTCAAGGATGGTGCGATTGATATCGTATCCGTACTTGTAAAGTCCGGTCTGGTATCCTCCAGAAATGAAGGAAGACGTGCGGTAGAGCAGGGCGGAGTTGCAGTTGATGGTGATAAGATACCTGATATCTCAGTTACAATTCCGGAAGAGAAGTTTGATGGAGACGGAATCGTTGTAAGACGTGGTAAGAAGAATTTCCGTAAGATAAGTAAATAACAGATTCGAAAGAATAATAAAATAAACATAATAAAAACTCCGGTTATCTGGAATTAGGATTCTAATTTTGATGATCGGAGTTTTGTTATTGTTATTATGATGTAAATTATGCAGAAAAAAAGCAGAAATGTCAGTTGTACATGTCATTTATGCATGATAAAACGTAGAATTGACAATCTACGTTTTTTTTAGTCTGTTTTATGGTATTCTAATTTCCGGATATTAGCGGTGTTTTGTGTAAGCCTCCATCAGACTGAGCATAACATGCTGGTCTTCAAGGGATAAGGATGAATAAAGAGCATTCAGTTTCGATTGATTATAGCTTTCAGAATGTTGATTGTATTCAAGAATATCAGAAAAAGTACAATCCAGATATTCGGTGATATTTGCAAGTGTATCCAGACTCACTTTGCAGATACCACGTTCAAGTTGACTGATAAAACCTACAGACAGATTAAGGTCTTCCGCCATCTGTTCCTGGGTGACATCTTTCATTTTTCTGCGTATTTTTATGCGTGATCCTATAATTTTATAATTCAGTGTCATGATGGTATTCCTTTTCTTTTTAAGTATTTTCTAATAAATATCAAAAAAGAAACAGATAGTGACACTTCTATTATATGTAAAAACTAACAATAATACTGCATATATCTAAGAAATATACTAAAATTTACAAGTGGCATTCAAATGAGAGGGAAGTGTTATACAAATGAAAATTGGTATATGTGATTCATCTATGCATGAAGTGGAAGCTGTGAAGGATTTTATAGAATCCCGTATGGATCTGGATAATGTAGAGTTTGAATTGTATCTGCCGGAAGAAGCGTCTATAGATGTAGAAGAAAGTACCTTTTCCTGTGATATATTTATTACGGAGATCGTATTTGACAATCTGCATTATAATGGGATCTGTCTGGCCAGAGCCATCAATCGTTCTGTTCCAAATTGCAAGATTATATTTTATGCAGACCATATTCCGGATGGCTGGGATATCTATGACGTGGAGCACTGCAATTGTGTTATGAAGCGAAACCGGGATATCAAGCTGGTGCATGCCGTTGATACGGCGATCAAGCGCCTGAATATGAGCAAAAGTAATTTTATCCGGGTCTGCTATGGGAAAACGATCAATATTTTTTCAGCTTCGGAGATCATCTGTATTCACAGAGATGATCGTCTCACCAGATACTGTACAACAAGAGGTGATTATGTGCAGTATATTACGCTGACAAATGCTTTGAAAAATCTTCCGAAGATATTTGTCCGTGTAAACAGTAATTGTATTATCAACCGTCAGCACGTCAAGCATTATTCCAGATCAACCGTAACTCTGGATAATGGAGAAGTTGTAAAGATCGGAAGACCATACAAAGAAGAAGTATTTTCATAAGAAAATGGAATGATTCTCCCTGTTTTGCAGATACTAGTTCGTATGAATATGTATCTATGAAACAGGGAGATTTTTTATGAGAGATAAAATATTTGGAATATTACAACGGGTTGGAAGGTCGTTTATGCTTCCAATCGCGATCCTGCCGGTGGCAGGACTGCTGCTTGGAATCGGAAGCTCATTTACCAATGAAACCATGCTTGAAACATATGGGCTGATGCGGATCCTTGGACCGGGAACGATATTTGCTGCGGTATTTGAAGTAATGAGCGAGGCAGGAAATGTGGTATTTGCCAATCTGCCGATCCTGTTTGCCATGGGTGTGGCAATCGGTATGGCAAAAAAGGAGAAAGAGGTCGCTGCGCTGTCAGCAGCTATTGCATTCTTTATCATGCATGCATCGATCAGTGCATTGATCACGATAAGTGGTGGTACGGAAGCAATGCTTGCAGGGGCGGTTATTTCTGTCTGCGGTATCACATCTTTGCAAATGGGTGTATTTGGCGGTATCCTGGTAGGACTTGGTGTGGCTGCCCTGCATAACCGCTTTTATAAGATTGAACTGCCGCAGGTGTTGTCTTTCTTTGGTGGTTCCAGATTCGTTCCGATCATATCAGCATTGGTATATACCGGAGTTGGTATTTTGATGTTCTTTATCTGGCCGGCAATCCAGAAAGGCATCTATACCGTAGGTGATCTGGTTTTAAATTCCGGCTATGCAGGAACCTGGGTATATGGATTTATGGAACGTCTTCTGATACCATTTGGCCTGCATCATGTGTTCTATCTGCCATTCTGGCAGACTGCGGTCGGAGGAACGCTGGAGGTTGGTGGGCGTGTTGTAGAAGGAGCGCAGAATATCTTCTTTGCACAGCTTGCGGATCCATCCGTTACAAAGTATGCGGTATCAGCCACCCGGTTTATGTCCGGTAAATTCCCGCTTATGATATTTGGTCTGCCGGGAGCGGCTCTTGCCATGTATAAAACAGCAGCACCGGAGAAACGGAAGGCAGCAGGCGGACTGCTTCTTTCCGCAGCCCTTACAGCCATGATCACAGGTATTACAGAGCCGCTGGAATTCACATTTTTATTTGTTGCACCGGCTCTGTATGGAATCCATTGTATTCTGGCAGGCTTTGCTATATGCTGATGCATGTATTTGAAGTCGGTGTGGGAATGACCTTCTCCGGCGGTCTGATCGATCTTACCCTGTTCGGCATCATGCAGGGAAATGCAAAGACGAACTGGATCTGGATCGTTATTGTCGGTATCGGTTATTTTATCGTATATTATGTATTATTCTATTATCTGATCCGGCGGTTTGATCTGAAAACACCGGGCAGAGATAACAATGACGAAGTGAAATTATATCGTCGAAGTGATGTGGATGCCAGAAAGCATGGAGAAAATGCCGGAGAGCAGGGATCAGGCAATGGCCGGAATACGGATGTTTTCCGGAATCACAGCCCACAGATGGAGACTTCCAGACTGATCTGTGAAGGACTCGGCGGCAAGGCCAATATATCGGATGTTGACTGCTGCGCAACCAGACTTCGTTGTACGGTATATGATGCAGCTCTTGTAAAAGAAGATGTTCTCCGGGCAAGCGGAGCATCCGGTGTGGTGAAAAAAGGATATGGCGTACAGATCATCTATGGCCCGAAGGTGTCTGTGATCAAATCCAATCTGGAAGATTATCTGGAGGGGTATGATGAGAAAGCGGTTATTGCAGTATCTATATTGAGTCCGGTTACAGGAGAGGTTTTTGAATTATCAAGTGTGCCGGATGAGGCATTTTCCAGTGGAATGATGGGCGATGGAATCGCTGTATTGCCAACGGATCCTGAAATAACCGCGCCTGTTGCCGGAACGATTGCCTTTGTCTTTGATACGAAGCATGCCATAGGGCTGGTAACGGAACAGGGAATCGGTGTGATGATTCATATCGGAATCGATACGGTAAAGCTAAATGGCAAAGGCTTTGACGTACTGGTTGAGACCGGACAGACAGTGTCTGCCGGACAGCCGGTCATGCGGCTTGATCTTCCTTATCTGAAGAAGCATGCGCCATCCTTAATATCCCCTGTCATTATAACAGAACTCCCGGATGGCTATAAACTGCGTCCGGTAAAGACCGGAAAGGTGAAGAACGACGAGGAGCTCCTGGTGGTGGAGAAGGGATAGGATAAATAGAAATGACAGAAGGATTTCCACTTGTGGAAATCCTTTTGTGAATATATTATAATAATAAATAGATTAAAGGCAACAAAGGCGGAAGGATAAATGGCAGGAAAAAAACTGGATGAACAGATGGAAAAGACAATACGGAATAATTACAGACGATTGACAGGCTGTCTGATCGACCGGAAAATGACGATCACAACCATGGAAAGTATCACCTGCGGGCAGATTGCTTCCCTAATCACAGATACTGAAGGGGCATCTGCAATATTAAAAGGAGCATTTGTAACCTACTCCAACGAAGCAAAGATCATGCAGGGTGTTCCGGAAGCGGTGATAGAAACTTGTGGTGTCTATTCCAAAGAAACAGCGCGGGCAATGGCAGAAGCCTGTAAACAGGCATATCGTGCAGACATCGGAATTGGTATTACCGGTACAACGGGAAATATTGATCCAAACAATCAGGACAGCGTACCGGGAGAAGTATATTATGCAGTGGCTGTTTCTGATACGATCATCGATGGCTATTTCCAGATGGGAGAACAGGATTCCAGACTGTATTATAAACTTTATGCCGCGGAGAAGGTGGCAGAAACGCTTGGGGATGTGCTTGGGGTTGAAATGGAAGCGGTTTTTGCCTGATGGTGTGACGAATATATTGTTGGAGAAATATATAAGATATGGGGGATGAAGATATGAAAAAGAAATTAATGGGGTTGATTGTATGTTTAATAGGATTTGGAATGGGCTTTCTGTCCTTACTGTATTCCAATGAGGCTGTGCGGTCCCTAGAAGAATGTACGCGAAAAGTAGTTAATCCAAGCATAAAAGATAAAAAGGACTGGATATTTTCCTCAATTGGGAATATAGGAATTGTGCTATTGATCGTTGCTGTAATAACAGCAATTGTGCTGGCGGTTATTCGTTTTTTTGCTAACTCAAAATGTATGCAGTCGGCAATCACAATAGGACAGTTTGTAACAGATGTCATTTTATCGTTGTATATTACGGAGGTAATTATATATTACCGCAATCAGTTGCAGCAGGAACGCTTTTATACAACGATGGGAGATTCTGTACATATTGGAGTGTATATATTAGAATATGCGGTATTCTATATTTGTATATCCATCTTGTTCAACCGATCTGTTGAAAAAATAATACGAAAGCCTAAAAAGGACTGCAGACTATCCATATGGCAGGTAAAGAATGAACAGGAATTTATGGAAATAAAGGAACTGGTACATAGAGAACATTTTAACGATTGTTATGGATATATGAAATATCGTGAGGGACCGTTGGCTTCGATGCAGTTTTATGTGATCAGTGAAATGAACTGGTCGGGAAATCAGGAAGTAGCACAGTGGAAGTATTATTCAAATGGTGATTTTATAGACCTGGATGATACAGAACTCAGAACCAAACTGCTGGTAGCAAAAAATGCTGAAAATATAAACTGGCAGTTATAAGATAAAGAAACGAGGGTAAAAAGGATGAGAAAAAAAGCGGGATTTATAGTATTAAGTATAGTATTGGCAGGCAGCTAATGGGATGCAGTTTTTCCTTAAAAAAAGATGCAGATGGCAGCAGCAAAAAGGCCGAAACAACCGTGACAGAAGAAACCGGAAAAACGGATGAAACAACCGGTATGGATATAGGTTCTGACACGGAAACATCAGAGGAGGCTTCTTCTGCAGCAGGATCAGATGGCAAGGCAGCCGCACTTCCGGAAGAAAAAGAAGTGGGATTTGGAACCGGTGAAATGCCGGAAGCATATTCAGATAACATGGTTGCTGATTCGAAAATGTCCGGAAAAGTGCAGACGAAAGATGGTGAGGTTGTATACCATTTACCATACATAGATTATGACAGTACCGCCTGTGAAAATGTAAATACACAGATAGAGAAGCTCGGAAATGATTATATGGCAAAAGCGGGAGCCGAATATACAGATTGTATTGCTATTGGATATGAGTGGTCTGTTTATCAGGATTTGTTGTCGGTAGTTGTGCGGGTGGATTTTGATGCAAATGAATATACAGATTTTTATGTATATACGATCGATCTTCGTAAAGATGTACTTCTTTCAAAGGATGATGTGTTGGCTTATCTGGATATTGATGAAAATTCATATGAAAAAAACGTTCAGGATGCAATGGATAGTTGTTTTACCAATACATATAAGGATATGGAAGGAACGGATTCTTTTCTGAAAGAAACTTATAACTGGACGATTGCTTTATCCAATGTGCGGGATGCGGTACCATATGTAGATGAGGATGGCGAGTTGTGCGTAGTTGGCAAGATATATTCTGTTGCAGGACCATCCTATTATCCACGTCAGTTAAGTGTGGACAATCTGGAGGATGAATGTGAATATAGCGGTAGAGCGTATGAGTCGTTTTATTATAATCCAACATCAGAAGATGATTCTTCCGATGACTACATTCTTCCATATAGTGACAGTGAATATCTGACAGAGGATGATCTGGATGGATTAACACCGGATGAGATCCGTCTGGCATGTAACGAACTGTATGCCCGTCATGGAAGAAAGTTCAAAGACGCCGATTATCAGGCATATTTCAATTCCAAAAGCTGGTATCATGGAACGGTTGAGCCGGATGATTTTGACGACACAGCAGTATTTAATCAATATGAGCTTGCAAACCGGGATTTCATTATAGAGTATGAGAAGGAGAAAGGGTATAAGTAGGAAAACGAACGAAAAGGTATCTCATTAAAGAGAAATGATATATAGTTATTGAATTAAGTAACAAAATAATATAAAACGTGAGGCAGCTCGATATGAACTCTGTCAATTGGATGGAGGGATGTCGGCTGTTTTGTTTTTTGTCGAAAATGCAACGTAAAATGTCAGTTTTGCATGAAACGGTTATGAGGTCTTATTTATGATAATATTGCATATAACTTATAGTGATGAGGTGGATTTTTATTATTCTTTTTCAAACTTATTTATTGATTATTTTGTTATGACAAAATGCTAAATGGAACCAATTTATTTATTTTGAAAATTATTTAGAGTTCAAGAGATAAGAGGGTACGTTCCACCTGGTCAGTACTCTTGTTGCTAAAATTCATCGTTATATTGAGCAAATTATATTAATGATTGTCATGAGTCTGTAAAAAATTTTCCCTCAAAATTTTTATTTTTCCTCTTGATTTTTCAAATCAAAAGGAGTATATATATTGTATCAAATAAATAGACGAAATGAACAAAGGTGTTCCAAATCATTGGGACACCTTTCTTTTTTTGTTTTATCAGAAGAAAGGAAGTACAAAATTATGATGAACAAAATTTCAGCCGTATTCGGTTCACACGTTTTCTCCGATCAGGTTATGAGAGAGCGTCTTCCAAAAGCAGTTTATAAATCCTTGAAGAACACAATCGATAAGGGCGAACCTCTTGATACATCTATTGCAGATTCTGTTGCAGCAGCAATGAAGGAATGGGCAATGGAACTTGGCGCAACACACTATACTCACTGGTTCCAGCCACTGACAGAGACAACAGCCGAGAAGCATGATTCATTCGTAAGTACAGTAGGTGATGGCGGAGTTATTCTTCAGTTCACAGGTAAAGAGCTGATCAAATCCGAGCCGGATGCTTCATCCTTCCCTTCTGGTGGACTTCGTGAGACATGCGCAGCCAGAGGATATACAGCATGGGATTGTACCTCACCGGCATTTGTAAAAACAACAGATGCAGGAACCTGTATCCTTTGTATCCCTGCAGCATTCACATCATATACAGGTGAGTCACTTGACTACAAGACACCACTTCTTCGTTCCATGGATGCGATTAGCAAGGAAGCCTTAAAGGCACTTGCATTATTTGGAAATACATCAGCAAAGAAGGTTACAGCTTCTGTTGGTCCTGAGCAGGAATACTTCCTGATCGATAAGAAGAAATTCGCCAAGAGAACAGATCTGAAGCTTTGTGGACGTACCTTATTCGGTGCGATGCCTCCAAAAGGACAGGAGCTTGACGATCAGTATTTTGCAGCGATCAAAGATAAGGTTGCATCATACATGACCGAGTTAAATGAAGAATTATGGAAATACGGTATTCTTGCTAAGACACAGCACAACGAAGTTGCTCCTGCTCAGCATGAGTTAGCACCTATTTTCTCAACAACCAATATTGCAACCGATCAGAACCATCTGGTTATGGCAACTATGAAGAAGATCGCAGCAAAGCATGATCTGGAATGTGTTCTTCATGAGAAACCATTTGCAGGTGTCAATGGTTCCGGTAAACATAACAACTGGTCAATCTCAACAGATGAGGGCGAGAACCTGATCGATCCTGGTAAACATCCGGAGACAAACCTTCAGTTCCAGTTCTTCCTTGCAGCCGTTCTTGCAGCCGTTGATAACAATGCAGAGCTGTTAAGACTGTCCGCATCATCCGCAGGAAATGACCACAGACTTGGAGCAAATGAAGCACCTCCAGCAATTATTTCGGCATTCCTTGGTGAACAGCTTGAATCCATCGTTAAGCAGATCATTGAGAAGGGTGAAGCTACAGAATCACCAAAGGGCAAGACTTATGTATCCGGTGCATCCACACTTCCTACATTTACAATGGATGCTACAGATAGAAACAGAACATCACCATTTGCATTTACAGGTAACAAATTCGAGTTCCGTATGGTAGGTTCTACACAGTCCATTGCATTCCCAATGATGGTATTAAATACGATCGTTGCAGATCAGTTAAAGAAGATGACTGACGAATTGGAAGGTGCAGAAGATTTCGAGGCAGCATGTAAGGCATTGATCAGAAAGACTCTGACAGAGCATCAGAAGATCATTTTCAACGGAAATGGTTATTCAGATGAATGGATCGCAGAAGCTGAGAAACGTGGACTTCCAAATATCAAATGTATGGTAGATGCAGTTCCATATCTGGCAGCAGATAAGAGCGTTAAGATCTTTGAAGGCCTTGGCGTTATGGATAAAGCAGAGTTATCAGCCAGAGCAGAAGTTATGCTTGAGAATTACGCAAAGAAGATCAACATTGAGGCACTCACAATGATTGAGATGTCAAATGAAGAGATCATCCCAGCAGTTATGGAATATCAGGCAGAGCTTGCAAAGGGTGCTGCTGAGATCAAAGCTCTTGGTATCGAGCCAAGCGTACAGGTATCTCTGTTGAATACAATCTCTGATAAGCTTGCAGAGCTGAAGACAGCAACTGTAAAACTAGAAGAGCTTGTTGCAAAAGCTGCTGATTATGAAGATGATATCGAAGCATGGGCAAAATACTATCACAACGTAGTATTTGCAGCATTTGATTCTGTAAGAACACCTGCTGACGAACTGGAAAAAGAACTTCCAAAGACAGCATGGCCATTCCCAACATACGAGCAGTTATTATTCGAACAGTAAGATCAAATACAGTAAATGTTTATTACAACCTAAAATAGTCAAAGGGCATCTCGTTTTCTGAATCGAAGGCGGGGTGCTTTTTTACTGTGCGGATATCACAAAAGCTATGGTCGAAACCTTGTTTTTCTGGTATTATAAAAAGATGTGATGTGTAATATTGATCAAATATAAAAGAATCAGGAGTTTGATTTGAAGAATTTATATATAGCAGAAAAACCAAGTGTAGCAAGACAGTTTGCAGATGTGCTTGGGGTAAAAGGAAATGCCGGAGCAGGCTATCTGGAATCAGAGGACTCTGTTGTGACCTGGTGTGTGGGGCACCTGATCACGATGAGCTATCCGGATGCCTATGACGAGAAATTAAAAAAGTGGGATCTGGCTACGATTCCTTTTATTCCGACAGAATTCAAATACGAAGTGATACCGGATGTCAGCAAGCAGTTCAAGATCGTAGCAGGGCTGTTGAACCGGGATGATGTAGGCTGTATCTATGTCTGCACTGACTCAGGACGTGAGGGAGAATACATCTACCGTCTGGTGGATCAGATGGCAAAGGTTGGAAATAAAGAGAAGCGGAGAGTCTGGATCGACTCCCAGACAGAGGAAGAAATCCTGCGTGGGATCCGGGAAGCCAAGCCGCTTTCAGAATATGATTCGCTCAGCGATGCCGCATATCTTCGTGCAAAAGAAGATTATTTGATGGGTATTAATTTCTCCAGAGCCTTATCGTTAAAATACAGCTATGTGATAAGAAATTATCTGAAACTGGATAAATGCGTGATTGCGGTTGGACGTGTTATGACTTGTGTTCTTGGCATTATCGTGAAGCGGGAGCGGGAGATTCGTGAATTTGTAAAGACACCATTTTACCGTGTTGTTGGTATGGTGAATGTTGCAGGGCAGACATTTGAGGCAGAATGGAAAGCAGTAAAGGATACACCGTATTTTAATTCACCGCTTCTGTATAAAGAAAATGGCTTCAAGCAGAAGAAGGATGCAGAAGATCTGGTAAAAAAGCTGTCGGCAAATGGGATGGAAGCCACGCTTGTTGCAAGTGAGAAGAAGAAAGAAAAGAAGGCCCCGCCAATGCTGTATAATCTTGCCGAGCTTCAGAATGACTGTTCTTCACTTTTTAAGATCAGTCCGTCCGACACCTTAAAGATCGTGCAGGAGTTATATGAGAAGAAGCTGGTGACGTATCCAAGAACAGATGCCAGAGTATTGTCAACAGCAGTTGCCAAGGAGATTTATAAGAATATTTCAGGCTTGAAACGATATACGCCGATGACGGCATTTGCAGATGAAGTATTGAATATGGGAAGCTATAAGACGATCGCAAAGACCAAGTATGTAAATGACAAACAGATCACAGACCATTATGCGATCATTCCGACCGGACAGGGCATGGGTGCGTTAAGGGGATTGTCGGAGATCGCGGCAAATGTGTATGAGATCATTTGCAGACGATTCTTAAGCATCTTTTATCCGGCAGCAGAATATCAGAAGCTTGCAATGACACTGGCAAAGCAGGATGAATTCTTATTTGCCAATTTTAAATATATGTTAGAAGAAGGTTACCTGAAGGTTGCCACGAACCGCTTTGCAAGGAAAAAGGATGATACCAAATACAGCCCCGAATTCATCGAGACAATCGGACATTTGAAAAAGGGAGATATCCTTTCACTTGACAAATTCGAGATCAAAGAGGGTGAGACGTCACCTCCGAAACGCTACAATTCCGGTACGCTTATCCTGACGATGGAAAATGCCGGACAGTTTATCGAGGACGAGGAGCTTCGTGAGCAGATCAAGGGCGCAGGTATCGGAACCAGTGCGACCAGAGATGGAATCATCACCAAGCTTGTAAATAACAAATACATTGCTCTGAATAAGAAAACGCAGATTGTAACACCGACATTTCTCGGCGAGATCATTTATGATGTTGTTTATTATTCGATCAATGGACTGCTTCGGGCGGATCTGACAGCAAGCTGGGAAAAAGGCTTGTGTGGTGTCGCTGATGGTTCGATCACGAAAGAAGAATATACAGACAAGATGAACACCTTTGTGATCAAATATACAAATCTGGTAAAGGGAATCAGCAATCAGAACCAGATTACAACAGTATTTGACAGAACAAGGGTATATTATAAAAAATAACCTTGAATATAGTTGCTTATTAAATAAAAAAATATCCTTTGTGGATAAATGATTGCTTTTTGGATAAAAATTGTCCTTTGCGGATAAATGATTGTTTTCTATTAAATTCTGAAAAAGATAGTGAGGTATAAGAAAATGAATAATGAAACAGTAAAACAGGTAACGATCAAAGAATTATATGATCTGACAGAAACAGCAGCAAAGCCATTGCTTGAAAGCGTTACATATCCGTGGGAAGCGCTTCCGAAGATCAAGGACTTTATCATTGAACTTGGAAACAGCTTAGATCCGGAAGAGTATGAGAAACGTGGTGAAAATATCTGGATTCATAAATCAGCAACCGTATTTGATTCTGCTTATATCGCAGGCCCATGTATTATTGGAAAAGATACAGAAGTCAGACAGTGTGCATTTATTCGTGGAAGTGCTTTAGTGGGAGATAACTGCGTTGTTGGTAACTCCACAGAGTTAAAGAATGTCATTATCTTTAATAATGTGCAGGTTCCACATTATAACTATGTAGGTGATTCGATCCTTGGCTTCCATTCTCATATGGGAGCAGGTAGCATTACCTCTAATGTCAAGTCAGACAAAACACTGGTGCATGTCAAAGGCGCGGACTTCGATATTGCAACCGGTATGAAGAAATTTGGCGCAATGCTCGGCGATTATGTAGAGGTCGGTTGTAACAGCGTTTTAAATCCGGGAACCGTGATCGGCTCACATTCAAACATCTACCCATTGTCCCGTGTCAGAGGCTATGTGCCATCAAACAGCATCTACAAAGACCGGAACGACATCGTAACCAAGCATTAGACGCTAGCCTTTACGTTATGGTATAAGGACGAGAATGTGATGTAGATATCTTTTATTTTTCGGGCGTTTTCACTCTATTCTCACGTAGCGGTTCTAAACTCATCGCTTATGCGATTCGTTAAGTACCGACGTGAGAAAAGGCCGTCAAATAAAAATATCTACACACATTCTCTGTCTTTGATATCAAAGCTGCGTACCGGCCACACCTACCATCCTTCTGTATTGTGGTAAGCATACAAAGAAATATTTGACTATGCGATTTATGATTGAAAGGCAGCGCAGACAAGGCTGGGAAGAATACTGGCTCAGCGCACAAAAATCTGACGTACAGGAATGTTACATAACGCATCTTGGTATAGAAACACAAATCACCTGAGTAGAATGTCCTTATGTAGCAGACTACTTAGGTGATTGTACAGTAACAATAGCCAAGGCTGGAAACGGTGTTATGTCAATAAACAGATATATGCCGGACAACTGATATTGTGCAGCAAACCTGTCCACTTCTGTGTAACTTCGAACTAACCTCGGTAAGCCTCGCTAAGGTCTCAGTTACTCGCGTCGGTACTTAGGCTGCGTCTTTTGCAGCCTTATGTACCGCTACGTCGAGGATAGAGTGGAAACGTTTTGCGTAACAATAGTCAGTTGACCGGCATATACCGTACGGTGGCATCATTGAGCCACAGCCTTGGCGAGTGCCTCTTTGATAGCGTTGATCAGCAGCATCGAGGTATACTTGGTATCGCCGGAAACAGTGAGGTCGTCAATCGATGACACATACTGCAGGTCAGTGTTGATCGCCTCTAAAGAAGACGACAGGAGCGGATACATGGTGGTGACACTTTCGTCCAGATTGGAGAGCGCAACATCCTGGATAGAATGATCATCAACCGTAACCATAACAGACAGAGTAGATTCGCCGAGCGTGATAGTTGAATCATATGTACCGGGGTTATAAGAAGGCTCCGTTGTTTCAGAAGCGGTATTCGAAGAAGCAGTTTCTGAAACGGTGGCAGGTTTTTTGAACATGATCGTCAGTATGATGATAAACAGGGCGACAAGTCCGAGAAAAATAACCGTGTATATGATTTCTTTAGATTTTAAAACGATAAGCTTTGTGGATGCCATATAAATATTCCCCTCATTTATTATTACTATATTGTATTCACAGAGAAAATAAAATATAACCAAAGAACAGATGGTTAGTAAAACAATATTGAAGTAAATATGGCTTAGCAAAGAGAAAGCCAGAAAAAGAGTATTGCTTGACAGATGAGTGAAAGGAGACCGTTATGTCAGTTCGATTCTTACTTGGAGCATCCGGCTCAGGGAAATCCAGACAGATTTACAATGAAATCATTCAGGCATCGATAAAAGAACCGGAGCGGAACTTTTATCTGATCGTGCCGGAACAGTATACGATGGAAGCACAGAGAGAACTGGTTACCATGCATCCGGCCGGAGGCATGATGAATATTGATGCGATCGGCATGAACCGGCTGGCATATCGTGTATTTGATGAACTGGGGATCAGCACCGGACAGGTGCTGGAAGACTTTGGAAAAAGTATGCTGATCAAGAAGATCTTATGTGAACAGCAGGACACCTTACAGGTATATGGAAGCTATTACGACAAGCTTGGATTTGTAGATGAGATGAAATCCATGATGTCGGAGATCTTCCAGTATAATATCAAGCAGGATACGATCGATGAGATCATGGAGCAGATTCCGGAGGACAGCGTTGTTGCAGGTAAAATGCAGGATATCAGACACATTTACGAAGAATTTGAAGCATTTGCAGGTGAACGCTATATTGTGGCAGAACAGTTGGTGGAACTGTTGACCAGACATGTTGGCCAGTCTAAACTTGTGTGTGGCAGTTCGCTGTATTTTGATGGGTTTACTGGATTTACGCCGGTACAGCTTGAACTTGTTGAGAAGTTGATGACCTGTGCGGATGATCTGACCTTTTCCTTTACATTAGATGACAGAGATCAGAAGTATGAGCATATAAAAGACTACGAATTATTCTATCTGACAAAGACTACGATAAAGAAATTAACAGAAGCGGCAGCAGCCGCTGGTGTGGAGATTGAGTCTCCGGTCGTTCTGCCTGGAACAATCAACTATCGTCTTGGGGAGAACCGGGAACTGTTTTTCCTGGAGCGGAATTTGTTCCGTAGTCCGTATCAGAAATGGAAGCAGCCATTGGAGCGGATCCATCTGACAGCGACAGGAGATGCGCAGGACGAGATCGTATTTGTCGCATCTACGATAAGGAGGCTCGTACGGGAGGAAGGATACCGTTATAAGGATATCGCGATCGTAGCGGGAGATCTGGAACAGGCATCCCACATCTATGAACGGGTGATGGATGAATATGAGATCCCTGTATTTATCGATGCAAATGCCTGTCTGAAAGCAAATCCATGTGCGGAAACGATCCGAAGTGTACTGGCGGTTCTGGCAGATGATTTCTCCTATGACAGTGTGTTCCGGTTCTTAAAAGCGGGTATGACAGATCTGACCTTTGAGGATATAGAGCTTCTGGAAAATTATGCATTAAAGCGTGGTGTCCGTGGCTACAGCAGATGGAACCGGGCAGTATCTGAAAACTATGAGAAGACCTCTCCGGTAAATGTAGAAGAGATCCGTCAGGCATTTATGAAGATGTTGGGGGATATCCGTAAGGCCTTTGCAGATAAAAAGGCAGTCACAAAAGATTATGTGGAAGCCCTTTATGACTTTCTGCTTCAGATCCATATGTATGAGAAGTTAGAAGCCAGAAAGAATGAATTATATGAAGAAAACCGGATCAATGAAGGAGATGCTTATGGTCAGATCTTTGAGAAAACGGTCCGGTTATTTGATAAGATTGCGGAACTCTTAGGCGATACGAAGATGAGCGTGAAAGAGTTCTATGAGATCGTGGATACCGGACTTTCAGATATTGAAGTCGGTGTTGTACCGCCTACGGTTGACCGGGTGTTGATCGGAGATATCACAAGGTCAAGATTAAATCACATAAAGGTGTTATTCTTTACATCGGTCAATGATGGAATCGTGCCAAAAGCACCGAAAAAGGGAAGAATCCTAAGTGACAGAGACCGGGATATTTTGTCAGGCTGCGGCCTGGAGCTTGCTCCATCCGACAAACAGAACAGCTATATCGAGCAGTTTTATATCTATACGATATTGACGAAACCATCCGATCATCTGTATATATCGTATCATAAATTAAGCGCATCACTTGAAAGCATGCGTCCGTCTTATCTGCTTGGAAGGATCAGCAGTATTTTTCCATCCCTTCAGGCAGAGGAGTATGATGCTGCTTCCTGTATGCCGGATACCGTCAACCGTTCATTAAGACGGATACTCCGGACAGAGGAAGATGATAGCGAAGATGCAGAGAGCCGGATTCTGACAAGAATTTTGACGGAAAAAGGATTGGCCAGAGAATTGACAGCCATTTATAAAGGCAGAACATACAGAAACGTGGCAGAACAGCTGCCACCGGAGACGATCGCCCTGTTATATGGCAGATATCTGCATGCATCAGTATCGAAGCTTGAATTATATGCCAGATGCGGATTTGCATATTTCTTAAAATATGGTCTGCGTTTAAAAGAGCGGGAAATGTATCAGGTCGATGTCAGAAATGTCGGAGTTATCCTTCACAGTGTAATGGAAGGACTGTTTAAGCAGGTAAGAGACACCAGAAATAATGACTGGGAGAATTTTCCGGAAGATGAGAGAATGCTGATGGTCACGGAGCTTGTAAATCGTGCAGCAGAGGAATCGGCAGGAGATTTCTTTGAAGATAATGCAAGAAATGCCTACATGCTTCAGATGATCGAACGTATGGCACAGACATCCGCTGGTATGTTACAGAAGCATATAAGACTTGGCAGCATGAAGCCTGGAATGCTGGAAAAGACCTTTGATTCCGCAAAGGATGAAGTCGGTTCTTATCTGTTTGAGCTTCCAAATCAGATCCGGATGAGCATCAATGGTAAGATTGACCGTGTGGATGTGGAAGAAGAGGATGGAACGGTTTATATCAAGGTGATCGACTACAAATCATCCACCAGAAAACTCAGTCTGGAGGAAGTCCTGAATGGAGAACAGCTTCAGCTTGTGACCTATTCTGCGATCGCATATGAGATTGAAAAAATGATCTATCCCGATAAGAATATTCAGATCGCCGGTTTATTATATTACAGCTTTGATGATCCGGTGATCGAGATTGAATCTTCGGAGATTGATACCGATACAGAGCAGCCGGAATTCTCGGATCAGGAGAAATTAGACGCTGAGAGAATGGAGAAAATGAAGCTGCAGGGATTTGTCAATGAATCACCTGCCGTGATACAGAAGATGGATCATACCTGCAATCAGTCACTTCCGGTAAAACTTGATAAAAATGGTGACATCAAGAAAAGTGAGAATGTGGTATCGGCAGACCAGATCCGGACGATCATGGAATTGACGAGAGAGAATATAGAAGAACTTGGAAGTCAGATCGCAGAGGGAAAGATCGCGATCGAGCCATATAAGAATAAGAGCAATACAGGCTGTGATTATTGTGAGTTTAAGAATATCTGTCATTTTGATGTCAAGAATGGCGGAAATCAATATCGCAGACCGGATAACGAGAAGCTTAAGCGGTACAGGGAGGAGTAGCAGAGATGGGTATTTCATGGACAGATGAACAGAAATCAGTCATTAATTCCAGACATGGTAATCTTCTGGTATCTGCTGCGGCAGGCTCCGGTAAGACGGCTGTCCTTGTAGAACGGA
The DNA here is from genome assembly GCF_003478225.1 of Clostridium sp. AM54-37XD. NCBI lineage: Bacteria > Bacillati > Bacillota > Clostridia > Eubacteriales > Clostridiaceae > Clostridium > Clostridium sp. AM54-37XD. The sequence goes on along the minus strand of NZ_QUEV01000005.1, from coordinate 30,622 downwards.
TTCTTGAGATGGTCATGGGAGTTGATGCAGATGGCAATAAGGCAGAGGAGAAAATCGATATTGATGAGGTTCTGGTTGTAACATTTACCAGAGCTGCGGCAGCCCAGATGAAAGAGAAGATTGCGGATAAGCTTGAGCAGGCAGCCGAAGATCATCCGGAGGATGAGCATATCGTTAAGCAGTTATCCCTGCTGCCACGGGCAGATATTATGACGATCGACAGTTTCTGCCTTGGAATCGTAAAAGACTATTTTCAGATGATCGGGATCGATTCCTCTTTTGATATAGCAGATAATGCAGAGATGGATCTGATCAAGAATGATATATTGGATGAAGTATTAGAACAGAAATATCAGGAAGCATCCGATGAATTTATCGGACTGGTAGACAGCTTTGCGAGAAAAGAATCGGATGAGAAGATCCGGGAGCTGGTCTATCAGATCTACCGGGTCGCTTCCGGTTATCCGAAGCCGGAACGTTGGATAAATGAAGCAGAAGCGGCACTTGAAGTATCAACAAAGGAAGAATTATATACCTTAAAATGGTATCGGGATTATATGCAGATCGTAGCAGACACGCTTGATTCAGCGATCGGTCAGGCAGAACAGTGCTTAGAGATTGCAGACGAAGCAGATGGCCCTGCAGGTTATGATCCTATTATACGTTCAGATCTGGAATTACTGCGGAATCTGAGACAGGCCGAGGATATGGATGAGGCATATAAACGGGTTTCCAAATTTTTCAATCTGAAGCGTATCGCAGCCTGTGATCCGGAGAAACAGCAGTATGTAAAGACGACTATGCAGACCTATCGTGGAAGTGTAAAGGACATGATGGCATTGTTTCGTCCGACAGATGTCATACTTGCAGAATGTGCGATGATGAAGGGACCATTGTCAGCGTTATTATCCCTGACACGTTCCTATATGGATCGGTTAAAGGAAGAGAAGCTCGACAGGAATCTGTATGAATTCCGGGACATTTCAGAATTTGCCTATGACATCCTGTGTGCAGGAACGGATGAGAATGGCTGTGTGATTCCATCGGAAGCAGGAAAGACGGTTGCCAGACGGTATCGTGAGATCCTGATCGATGAATATCAGGACAGCAACTTTTTACAGGAGGATATCTTAAATTGTGTGACAGGTCACGGAGAAGATCGGAAGAATATGTTTATGGTGGGGGATATCAAGCAGAGTATCTACCGTTTTCGTATGGCAAGACCGGATCTGTTCCTGAATAAATATAATACATATTCTGACCGGGAAGATGCAGAAGATCAGAAGATCCTGCTTTCGAATAATTTCCGAAGTGCAGGAAAGGTGATTGATACGATCAACCAGATCTTTGAACCGTTGATGTCAGAGAATCTGGGCGGGATCGATTATGATGAATCGGCAAAGCTGCATATCGGAAGACAGGACAAGAATAATATGGGGTATGGATCCGAGATCCTGATCGTAAGGAATGATTGCGCAGATCCGGAGAAATCCCAGCCGGAAGAGATACGGTCGTTAACAAATGTGGATATAGAGGCACGGATGATCGCAGATGAGATCTATGAGTTAGTGAAGGGTGATAAACCACTTTATATTCCGGATGGAGATAACGGAGAGACCAGAAGGGTTTCTTACCGGGATATTGCGGTATTGATGCGAAGTGTGAAGAAGAATGCGAAAGCCTTTGAGGAAGCATTTGCGGAGCGTGGGATTCCATTATTTGTAGAGAGCGAGAGTGGATATTTTGATGCGATCGAGATCAGTACCCTGCTTGATATGCTGGCGGTAATCGATAATTCCCATCAGGATTATGCACTTGCAGCAGTCCTTCGTTCACCGCTTGCAGGTGTAAAGGAACAGGAGCTTGCAGAGATTGTAGGTATCTATGACCGGGACTTCAAGGATCATGAGAAGAATCTGGTGCGGACGGCGAGTTTTTATCAGAAGGTCTGTTATTATGCAGAAAAGCCGGACTCAGAAGCTTCAGAGGAGCTTCGACAGTTTCTTCGTATGCTGGATAGCTGGAAGGCAGATAAAAACTATATGAGTATCAGTGAACTGCTTCATTCGATATTGGAGCAGACAGGATATTATTGGTTTGTTGGCGCGATGCAGTCGGGAAAACGAAGACAGGCAAATATCGATATGCTGATCCAGAAAGCGGATACCTATGAGGACAGCAGTTTTCGTGGATTGTTTAATTTCCTGCGTTACATGGACCGGCTGAAGACGAATGATCTGGATTTTGCAGAAGCGTCGGTGCTTGGAGATGATGACGATTCTGTTGTGATGATGACGATGCATAAGAGCAAGGGACTGGAATTTCCGGTTGTATTTGTCAGTGGACTGGCAAATCGTTTTTCGAATCTGGATGCCTTATCTCCGGTGACGGTAAATGCAGACAGCTATCTGGCAGGTTATGCGATTGACCGGAAGAACCGTGCGAAGAAGAAAACATTTGCAAGAGCGGCTATGCTCAGTGTCATGAATGCAGAGAAGCTGGCGGAGGAGATCCGTATCTTATATGTTGCCCTGTCAAGAGCAAAAGAAAAGTTATATATGACAGCGGCGGTAAAAGGCCCCGGAGCGGAAAAGGCAGTCTTTGATTATCCGCTGCAGACTGATTTTCTTATTGAAGCGTCCGGACAGATGCGGATGGAGCTTCCATATATCACCAGAATGGAAGCCGGCTGTTTTATGGACTGGATCTTATCGGCGTTATCTATGCATATCGTATCAGAAGATATTGTATGCAGAAAGGATACTTATGCAACCTGGGTACTTGCAAAGACCGGCTATCAGAATCAGATACCTGCCGGGACAAATATAGATATGTCAGAAAAAAAAGCTGTACAGACAGAGGATGAACTGCAGTTATATGAAAAGTATAAGGAACTTTTAGATTATACCTACCCATATAAAACAGAGCAGGCAGTAAAAAATAAGATGTCCGTTACAGAGATCAAACGACTTGCACACCGCGGAGAGGAGAATCCGGGATCTGACCTGTATCAGCCGCCTGTGACAGAAGCAGAGCTTACAATACCGGTGCTTCATTCCCGCATGAAGGAGGAGCCTGTAAAAGGAAATGAGATGGGTACTGTGATCCATAAGATCATGGAGCTTATTGATTTTACAAGAAACAGCATGGATGAGATCAGAGAGCAGATCCGGTCATTTTTTGATCATGGATATCTGGAAGAACGGTACAGAGAGCATGTTCGTGCAGATAAGATTTATAACATGGTCAACAGCCCACTCGGAATCCGTATGGCAGAAGCACAGAAGAACCATACCTTATACCGGGAGCAGCAGTTTTATATCGGCATGAAGCCGGAAGATATATCACCGGAGTATAAAGGCAGCAAGGATATGGTCGTAGTTCAGGGAGTGATCGATGCCTATTTTCTGGAAGGAGATCAGGTGGTTTTAATGGACTACAAGACAGACCGGGTGGATCAGATATCGGATCTGGTCAGCCGTTATCATGTACAGCTTGATATGTATGCAAAGACGATACATCAGCTTACCGGAAGAATGGTAACAGAGAAGATCATCTATGCCTTTCATTTTGATGACAGTATCAACTTATAAACAGTAAAATGTCCGCGGACAATCATATAAAGAAGATGGCAGCCTGTTACTATGCAGAGTATTTTCAGGCTGCCTTTGGTATATTTATATTGTAAAGAGATTAGGGGCTTGGTATAATTAAAACCAAATGGAAAGAAGTATTTTGATAAATGACAGACCAGATAGAAACGATGGTGTGACAGATAAGAACCGGGAGAAGATAAAGAATGATAATAGCCAATAACTTAAAGAAAATTTACGGTAAAGATTTTGTGTCCGTAAACAATTTAAGCTTTCATATTAAGAAAGGTGAGATCGTCGGATTCGTAGGGCAGAATGGTGCGGGGAAGACAACAACGATCAAGATGCTGACCGGTATTTTAAAACCGACAGAGGGCAGCGTTCAGATCAATGGTCATGATATCCGGAAAGAGCCGCTTGAGGCAAAACAGTCGATTGGATATATTGCAGATAATCCTGATATCTTTTTACGGTTAACAGGACTGGAATATGTAAATTTCATTGCAGATATTTATGGTGTATCAGAGACTGACCGTAAGAAGCGGTTAGAGGAAATGGTTGGGCGTTTTGGTATGGAAGACAGCTTAAATAAACAAATGGTCAGCTATTCGCATGGTATGCGCCAGAAAATGATGGTAATAGGCGCATTAGTACATAAACCACCGGTCTGGATCTTAGATGAACCGATGACCGGATTGGATCCGAATGCGGCATATGAATTAAAGAAGATGATGCGGGAGCATGCGGATGAAGGTAACTGCGTATTTTTCTCAACGCATGTTCTGGAAGTTGCAGAGAAATTGTGTGATAATATCATCATGATCAAGAAAGGTCATGATATCTATCAGGGAACGCTGGATGATCTGGTTGCCGCACATAAGAATAAGTCACTGGAAGATATATTTATAGAAATGACACATGAGGAATAGAGTGCTTATGAAGAATTTTTTGTATTTGACCAGAGTAATGGCAAAGGATACAGAGATGACGATGCCGGACACCGGAGAAAAAGCGAAGGCATATAAGACACTTGGTTCACTTGCCATGTTCTGTATCATGGTTCCCTGTTGTCTGGTCGTTGGATTTATTGTATATATTATGACAGAAGCACTGATAGAAGCCGGAGGAATGACGGAAGGTGTAGAGCTGATCATACAGTTGATGTCCGTATTTGGCATGATCTTTTCGGTAATGGTACTGTTTAATGTATTGTTTTTTTCATCGGATCTGGATCATCTGCTTCCGCTTCCGGTAAAGCCGGGTGAGATCGTAGCAGCCAAATTTGTAAATGCATATATTGCAGAGAGTGTTATGGAGTTTATGGTTTTATTCAGTGGCTTTATAGGTTACTTCATAGCTGCCGGATTTAAGTCGGTATCTGCACTGACTGCATTGGTCGGAGTTGCACTGCTTCCGATCCTTCCACTTGTATATTGTGGAATTTTTGCCCTGCTATGTATGGCATTTTTAAGCCGGATAAAACTGTTTCGGAATGTGGATGCCGTGACAGGACTGGTAACCGTTATTTTCCTCGGACTTTTTTTATTATCGTTTATTCAGATGGACAGCATCAATATTAACAATTATATTGATGGTCTGATGAATCATAACAATATGTTTACAGCAATCATGGGAAAGATATTCTTTACGGTTCCTGTATTCTTAAAAGCACTTGAAACGAACAACATTGCATATTTCCTGCTGTTCATCCTGTTAAATGTGGTTATGGCAGGTCTGTTGTTTTTCCTTGGAAGTAAGTTGTATCTGCGTGGCGTATATCTGGTTTCATCTGTCGGAAAAGCAGAGAAGAAAGAAGATGTGGTTTCTGATGCAGCTTATGTGAAAAAAAGTATTCGCAAAGCATATTTTCTGAAGGAATGTAAGATACTATACCGGACACCGGCATATCGCAAATATTGTGTAATGGTAAATATTATATGGCCGGTTCTTGCGGTGGCATTGTTTGTTCTGCCTGCGACGAAGAATTTTATGACTTCATTTGAGAAGCTGCTTTCCAAAGGTTTTGTAGCATCCGATCTGATCGTATTATTGCTGGTACTGATCATTTCCTTCTTTGCAACAGCAATGAACAGTATTGCATCGACCTCGTTTACAAGAGAGGGAGATCATTTCAGCTTTATCAAATATGCACCGGTCAGCTATCGGACGCAGATCGGGATCAAGGCAGGTGTCAGTCTGGTATACAGCGGCATCACAGTTGCAGTAACGATCATTGTGTTGTGCATCTGTATGCATATCAATGTGCCTGCGGCCATTTACTTTATTGTGATCGGGTTCTTATCGGTTGTATGCTGCACCTATATCGGACTCTGGCTGGATGCAACACATCCGAAGCTGAACTGGGAAGATGAATACGGAGCGCTCAGGGGCAATCTGAATGCATTCTTTAATATGGCGATTGCTATTCTGGTATCCATGATCCTTTGTGGAGTCGGTTTTTGTTTATTTAAGTTTACAAAGATGGATTCTCTTATGATCTTTGCAATCTATCTGGTAATTCTCGGCCTTGTGACATACAGGATCCGCAGAAGTGCCATTATATATATAAAAAAGAGTATAAGCAATGACTTATATGTTTAGGAGGCATAAAAATGAAAGATAAAAATGCATGGAACAGTTATGACAAGGAAGAACTTGCAAAGCTGGAAAAATTATGTAAATCCTACCGTGAATTCCTGGATACAGGAAAGACGGAGCGGGAATGTGTAAAAGAGATCGTAAAACAGGTGAAGAAAGCCGGATATGAAGATATTCAGGATGTTATCAAAGAAGGAAAGAAGCTGACAAAAGGTTCAAAGGTATATGCAGTATGGATGAATAAGACCGTAGCGCTGTTCAATATCGGTAAGAAGAATATCGAAAAGGGTATGAACATTCTTGGCGCACATATCGATTCCCCACGTATGGATATCAAACAGATCCCATTATACGAGAAAGAGGGATTTGCTTATCTGGATACGCATTATTATGGAGGAATCAAGAAGTATCAGTGGGTAACCTTACCACTTGCTATTCATGGTGTAGTTGCTAAGACAGACGGAGAAGTTGTAGAAGTAAACATTGGGGAAGACAAGAATGATCCGGTATTTTGTGTTACCGATCTGCTGATCCATCTTGCCGGTGCTCAGATGGAAAAAAAGGCAAATAAAGTTATCGAGGGAGAAGAACTGGATATCTTATTTGCAAGTAAGCCGTTAAAGGGAAAAGAAAAAGAAGCCGTAAAGGAACAGGTGCTTGCACTTCTGAAGAAGAAATATGGAATAAAGGAAGAAGATTTCATTTCAGCAGAGCTTGAGATCGTTCCGGCAGGAAAGGCAAGAAACTGCGGAATTGATGAGAGTATGATCATGGCATACGGACAGGATGACAGGGTATGTGCATATACATCTATGGTTGCGATGCTGGAAGCAGAAGATGTAGAAAAGACGACCTGCTGTCTGTTGACAGATAAAGAGGAGATCGGAAGCGTGGGTGCAACCGGAATGCAGTCTCATTTCTTTGAGAATACAGTTGCTGAGATCATGAATGCGATGGGCTGTTATAATGAACTGGCCCTCAGAAGATGTCTGGCATCCTCCAGAATGTTATCCTCTGACGTATCCGCAGGTTATGATCCAACCTTTGCAAGTGCATTTGACAAGAAGAATGCAGCTATCTTTGGTGAAGGCATGGTATTTAACAAGTTTACAGGAGCAAGAGGCAAATCCGGTTCCAATGATGCAAATGCAGAGTATCTTGCAGCTATCCGTAAGGTAATGGATGATGCCGGAGTATACTATCAGACTGCAGAGCTTGGTAAAGTAGATGTTGGCGGTGGCGGTACGATCGCTTATATTTTATCATTATATGGAATGGAAGTTGTGGACTGTGGTGTGGCCGTATTAAACATGCATGCTCCATGGGAGATCACTTCCAAAGCAGATATTTATGAAACTAAAAAAGGATATGTAGCATTTTTATTAGGTGCATAAGAAAACTATGAAGCAGTTACATTCAAAAATCAGAATGATCATATTAATAGCAGTAGCCGTGATGATACTTTTTTCACCACGGCTTGCTGTGTTTGCACAGGAGAATTTTACATCAGATTACAGTCAGACCAAGTACACAGAAGATGACGGTTTTGAAAGTGGGGAAGCAAACTGCATCAGCCAGTCTGCCAGTGGATACATATGGGTCGGCACGGACAGCGGACTGTACCGTTATGATGGAAGTCAGTTTCGGAAATTTTCACTGGGAGAAGACAGCGACAGCAGTTCCTATATGATCAACAGTATTCTTGCGGCATCGAATGGGGATCTGTATGTAGGAACGGAAAACTATGGCTTATTTATTTACAAAGACGGACGCTTTAATCGTATATCGAATTCAACAGAGGATGAGATTACGACCGTCCGTGGACTGTATGAAGATGAAGAAGGAAAAATATGGCTTGCTACTTCATCCGGTATTTATTATTACGAATCCGGTGAAATGACGCTGGTTGCGGATGATGATGTTGTTGCACCGGATGTAACAGCAATCAGTGGATATCGTTCTTATGTATATGCGATCGTGAATAACGATACGATCGTAAATATCAAGGATGATCAGATCGTAAGCAAGATCAGTAAGATGGAATACACAGAAGAAGATCTGAACAGCCTTTTTGTAGATGAGAATGGGGAACGGTATATTGGTACGGTAGGTCATACAATTATACATCTTACGACGAACAAAGATTTTGAATTATTATCAACAGCGGCACTGAGTGGTATCAATAAGATCCAGCGGATTGATAATAAATTGTGGGTCCTTGCGGATGATGGTGTTGGTTATATTAACAAAAATAAAAAAATGAAGTATGTCACCGGTCTGGAATTTAATGAGTCGATGAGTGACATAATCCAGGATTTTGAAGGGAACTACTGGATGACCTCATATCGAAAAGGACTGATGCTGTTATCCAGAAGTAAATTCCAGAATGGAAGCATGAAATATGGTCTGGATGAGACAATCGTCAACTGCATTACGGAGTATTGCGGAAAGTTATATATCGGTACAGATGATGGCCTGCGGATCATAAATGCAGACGGAACTCTTGACCGTGACTCTGATCTTGTCACAATGTTAAATGGAAAAAGTATCCGTGATTTCTGTGTGGATTCAAAGAATAATCTGTGGATCTGTTCCTACCGAATTTATGGTGTTATCAAGGTGAACAGTAAGGGTAAATACAAATTCTATAATAAGAGTGGCGCGTTGTTGACCAGTAATGCTGTCAACTGTATCATTGAATTAAAGGATGGCAGCATGGCGATCGGAACCGAGAGCGGTATTTCCATATTGAAGGATGAACAGGTAACAGTCAGCTACGGCAGATTTTCCGGTATGGAAAATGCAGATATCATATCCCTGTATCAGGCGGAGGATGGAACCTTATATGCAGGGTCCAATGGTTCCGGTCTTTATACGATAGACATGGAATCTAATCTGAAAAAGATATCTATGTCAGAGGGACTGAATTCGAATGTTGTTTCTTCCATTGTTGGTGGAAGCAATGGTATCTGGATCGGAACAGATAATGGACTTTATTATCAGGAGGGCGTGATCCGTCAGATCAGTGCAGTTGATCCATCGAATTCTGTGGCAAATCTGATATTGGATCAGGCAGGAGACCTCTGGATCTTCGGTTCCCGTGGCATCCAGAAATATTACGAAGGAGATCTGTTAAGCTCGGCAGATCCGAAATGCGAGATATATACGAAAAATGATGGACTGATCTCTGATATTACGGATAATTCAACGAATTATATCAGTGAAGATGGAGTTGTCTATGTTTGTTGTGATACCGGCTTCAGTATGCTGGATCAGAATCAGGTATTTACAAATGAAGTTCCACCGAAGGTACGGATAGCTTCTGTTACGATAGATGATAAAGAGTATGCGTTCTCGGATCTGGATGGTAAGATGACCGTTCCGGGTGATACGAACCGAATCGTGATCAAGTTCTCTGTTCTGAGTTATGTAAATCGTGGGGATATTCAGGTAAAATATTATCTTGATGGATTTGACGATAAAGACCGTGTTGTTTCGGGTACGGATAATCTGGAAGCAGAGTATACAAATCTGGAGGGCGGAAATTATACATTTGTGCTTTCGGCAGAGAATTCTGATGGTGTTGCCTGTGAAGAACCGCTGTCTTTTGTTATTGTAAAACAGTTGAAATTCTGGGAGACTCCATTTTCCAGAGTTCTGATCGTGGTATTGATCATAGCAATCTGCGTGGCAGTGATATTTGTAGCCCGGTATGTGATACATCTGCTTGGCAAAAAGACGGAGCAGGTAGAAGAACTCAGCAAGAAAAATGAACAGGCAGAGCGTTCTAACCGTGCAAAGAACGATTATGTGAACTATCTGAATCATGAGATCCGTGTACCGTTAAATTCAATCCTTGCGATCAGCGAGATGCTTTTGCGGAATGATGAGGCAAAGACGGAAGAAGAGGTAAAACAGTTATCCACGGTATATGGTTCCAGCTACGAGATCCTTGGTATAATTGATGGAATTTCCAGACTATCGAATTTACAGGATGGAACACTGGAATTGCAGGAGAAAGAATATGCGGTTTCAGATATGATCGAGGAGCTTGCAGTTCAGTTTAAGGAAATGATCAACCGGGATCTGGTTGCCTTAAAGGTAAGCATTGAGGATGATATACCAAATGGTCTGATCGGTGATCGTGATAAGGTGAAGGAGATCCTGATGAATCTGTATCAGAGGGCTGCAAAGACCACCAAAGAAGGTTCGATCAGCATTGAAGTGGACTGGAGAAAGATCGCTCCGGAAGAGTGCGACAGACCGGACAGCATTTATCTGGATATCGTGATATCAGATACCGGAACCGGAGTAAAGGAAGAACGTCTGGACAGCTTCTTTGATCTGGACGATTCTTATGACAGAACTGATATCGGTAATTTTGATATCAGTATCGGACTGGCAATCGCAAGACAGTTGATCGAGAGTATGGGTGGAACCCCGGAGGTTGACAGTACCTATGGAGCAGGAACCACGATACGCTTCTCCATTATACAGCAGGTATTTGATTACAGCTATGTTAATTATAATGTAAGCAAACGACGGGAGCAGGCATTCCGTAATTCGAATTCAAGAATCTGGCTTCCGGATGTCAGGATCCTTCTTGTGGACGATTCCGATGTCAGTATACAGATCCAGAAGGTTATATTTGATTCCTATGAGCTGATCTGTGATACTGCTTCATCCGGATTCGAAGCGATTGACAAGGTTATGGTAACTCCATATGATATGATCTTCATTGATACAGTCATGCCGGTTATGGATGGTGCAGATACCGTCCGTGAGATCCGGAGCCTGGATGGAGAAGAATACAAACGGGTTCCGATCATTGCACTTTCAGAAAACAATATAGACAGCAGCAGAGATGAGATCATAAAGCAGGGCTTCAGTGACGTACTTGTAAAACCGTTGGAAATGGATGGAATCGAAGGGATTTTCCGTCTGTTCCTTCCGGAGGACAAGATCAAGGAAAAGACAAGCAATATCAGACAGTATATCAGCGAATCCAGATTTAAGGATGATGTTTATATTCTGGAGAACAGCATTGTAGTTGAAAATGCATTGAAGATGATCGGAGGCAATTTTGATACCTTTAACCGTTTTATTGCGGCATTCAAGGAAGACTATGAGCCGGATGTAGATCGTCTGGAAGAATATATTGATGATGATGTCAGACGGTATCGGAATATCATTCATGATATCAAGAGCAGCAGTGGAAATATCGGCGCATACAGCATCGAACGGAAAGCTGCAAATCTGGAGTCGGCGATCAATATAGGAAATATGCAGTATGCAAAGGAAAATACGCATGAATTTGTATCCATGCTGAAGCGTATGTTTAAGGATATCGGACTATATCTGGCGAAGATCAATCCGGTTGAACAGCAGGAAAAGACAGTCAGGGATGCAGTGGATCGTGGACAGCTCAAAGATATGCGTACATTTTTACGGGATGCCGATGTTGGAGCTGTAAAAGAAATACTGGCAGAAATCGACCGATACGAGTATAATGATGCTGATATTGAGTTCTTAAATGCACTGAAGATGACGGTGGATGCCATGGATTATGAAGGGGCAAGTGAGATTATCGATCAGTATCTGAACAGTAAGTAAAATACCATTGTGTCATGCATGAAGCCATGTATGACACAGGGATATGACACATAAAAAGGAAGAAAGAAGGATAAAAACATGAGAGTAGCGATCATTATGGGATCAACAAGTGACCTGCCAAAGGTTGAGCCTGCAATCGGCATTTTAAAGGAGTATGGAGTAGCAGTTGATGTAAGATGTCTGTCTGCACACAGAGCACATGCAGGACTTTCAGAGTTTATTGAAGAAGCAAATAATAATGGAACACAGGTTATCATTACTGCCGCAGGTATGGCAGCAGCACTTCCGGGTGTTGTAGCAAGCCAGACAGTGATCCCGGTTATCGGAGTACCAATTTCCGGTTCTGTATTAGATGGAATGGATGCACTTCTTTCTATCGTTCAGATGCCATCCGGTATCCCTGTAGCAACTGTAGCAATAAACGGAAGCAAGAATGCAGCATATCTGGCACTTCAGATCATAGGAAACAGCAATGCAGAAGTAAGGAAGAAACTTTTGGCAGAGCGTGAGTCCATGGAAGCTGCAGCCATGAAGGCGAATGCAGAGGTAATTGCAAAATATAATTAATTTTTATGTATTATAAAAATGATGATTTCCGATATGGATCCATGATCTGTATGGAATGAAAAACATAAGAAAAGCAGGAGAAAAAATGATGATAAATTCAAGTCCTCCTGCTTTACTTTTTATCTTGTAAATGGTATTGTAAATGACGGATGGTATTCGAAAGAAACTATACCTGATTGTACACCACAGATAGAACAGGCGATAGCAGGTGATCATATGAGGATTGGATTTATCGGTGCAGGCAAAGTAGGCTTTACACTTGGAAAGTATCTTGAACAGAAGCTGAATAAAGAAGAGATACAAAAGAACCTTCCGGAGACAGTAGCCGTATCCGGATATTACAGCAGACAGGTGGAGAGTGCAAAAGAAGCTGCAGCATTTACCAATACCGAAGCATTTGATGATCTGAAGAAGATCGTTTGTGCAAGTGACGTCCTGATGCTTACCGTTCCGGATGGAAGGATAGAAGCAGTATGGGACAGCATAAAAGCCTTTGATATCAAGGGCAAACTGATCTGTCATTGTAGTGGTGCAATGACATCTAATATTTTTTCAGGTATAACAGAGGCAGGAGCTTTTGGTTATTCGATTCATCCTATGTATGCAATCAGTTCAACGACAAAATCCTACAGGGAAATGCAGAAATGTTTTTTTACCGTGGAAGGTGCTGAAGAGTGGGGAAATAAACTTTGCCGCTTTATTCGTCTTTTAGGAAATGACTGTGTACTTCTCTCAACAGAAAATAAAACAAAATATCATGCGGCTGCAGTATTTGCCAGCAATCTGGTGAATGGTCTGTATGGATCGGCAGTTTCATTACTGGAAGACTGCGGATTTGAAGAGAAACAGGCAGAGCAGGCACTTGTTCCGTTATTTATGGGAAATGCATCGCATATAGCAGAAGATGGCCCGGTGGCAGGTCTGACCGGACCGATCGAGAGAAATGACACAACGACAGTAAAGAAACATCTGAATGTTCTTGATGCAAATGAGAAACATATTTATATCAGCGTATCAGAAGCTGTACTTGCTTTAGCAGAGCAGAAATATTCCGACCGTGATTATTCTGAGATGAAGAAAATTCTTTCAGGACAGGAATGAGAAATGGGAATACTGCAATGTCTGGAACAATGGCAGGGAAAGCAGTAAGTTATGGCAATGCTGGATTTTGAAATGAACAAAAAATGAAATGATTTCAGAATAGGAGAATAAGACGTATGAAGAACACAACAACATCAATTATGCAGATGAAGAATTCCGGGCATAAGATTTCTATGCTGACAGCGTATGATTATACGACAGCAAGATTATTGGATGAAGCAGGAGTCAACACGATCCTTGTCGGTGATTCCCTCGGAAATGTAATCCTTGGATATGAGGATACGATCTCTGTAACCGTAGAAGACATGATCCATCATAGCGCAGCCGTTGCAAGAGGAGCCAAGAATGCACTGGTTGTAACTGATCTTCCATTTATGTCCTATCAGACCAGTGTATATGACGCAGTCGTAAATGCAGGTCGTCTGATGAAGGAAGGCAGAGCCGGAGCTGTAAAGTTAGAAGGTGGTAAAGAAGTCTGTCCACAGATTAAAGCAATCGTATCAGCAGGAATCCCTGTTGTTGCACATCTGGGACTGACTCCGCAGTCGATCAATACTTTTGGTGGCTTTAAGGTTCAGGGGAAGACAGAAACAGCAGCTAAGAAGCTGATCGAGGATGCCAAGGCAGTAGAAGAAGCAGGTGCGTTTTTACTGGTACTGGAGTGTGTCCCTGCAAAGCTTGCAAAGCTTGTAACAGAGAGCATCAACATTCCTACGATCGGAATCGGAGCAGGAGCAGGATGCGACGGACAGGTTCTTGTAATTTACGATATGCTTGGCATGTTCAGTGATTTCAAGCCGAAGTTTGTAAAGCATTTTGCTAATGCAGGAGACGTGATTCGTGAAGCAGTAAAGACTTATATAGCAGAGATTGACGATGGAACATTTCCGGCAGAAGAACACTGCTACAAAATTGATGATGAAGTAATCGATAAATTATACTAAGAGATAGAAGCTGCCTGAACCGGTAAAAACCGGGAGACAGGATCAGGAAAGGACTGGAAATCAGAAATGAAGATTTTAAAAACAGTAGATGAAGTAAGAAGTCAGGTTAAGGCATGGAAGAAAGAAGGCTTAAGTGTTGGACTTGTACCAACAATGGGATATCTCCATGAGGGACATCAGAGTCTGATCAGGAAATCCGTAGAACAGAATGACAGAACCGTTGTATCTGTATTTGTCAATCCGATGCAGTTTGGACCAACAGAGGATCTGGAGAGTTATCCAAGAGATCTTGATGCAGATGCAAAGTTATGCGAGACAACAGGTGCAGATGTGATTTTTCATCCGGAACCGGAAGAAATGTATAAGCCGGGATTTTGTTCTTATGTCAATATGACAGGGCTTCCGGATGCATTATGCGGACTGACTCGTCCGGTACATTTCAAAGGTGTATGTACAGTTGTAAATAAATTATTCAATATCGTTCAGCCGGATCGTGCTTATTTTGGTCAGAAGGATGCACAGCAGCTTGCGATCATCATGCGTATGGTTATAGATCTGAACATGGATATTGAGATTGTTGGATGTCCGATCATCCGTGAGGCAGATGGTCTTGCCAAGAGTTCCAGAAATATTTATCTGAAGCCGGAAGAACGTCAGGCAGCAGTGATCTTAAGCAAGTCTGTGAAGCTTGGACAGCAGATGATCGCGGATGGTGAGCGAGATGCGAAGAAGATTGTAGCAGCAATGAAAGACCTGATCGGATCAGAGCCACTTGCAGATATTGATTATGTTGAGATGGTGGATATGGATACCATGAAGTCAATCGATATAGTAGAGGGACATGTCCTTTGTGCTATGGCAGTCAGATTTGGCAAGGCAAGATTGATCGATAACTTTATCCTTGATATGAACAAATAACAGCCGGATCAGCATTCGTCCCGAACAGAATGATTTTCAATGATACGATGCAGAATGGAGAAAATGATGTTAAAGAATAAGACCGTTGTTTTAGGTGTAACAGGAAGTATAGCAGCATATAAGATGGCAAATGTTGCCAGTATGCTTGTAAAACTGCATGCAGATGTAAATGTCATCATGACAGAAAATGCGACCAATTTTATCAATCCGATCACATTTGAGACCTTAACAGGAAATAAGTGTCTGGTGGATACCTTTGACCGTAATTTTCAGTTTAACGTAGAACACGTTGCACTTGCAAAACGGGCAGATATCTTTATGGTTGCTCCTGCATCGGCAAATATTATTGGGAAGATCGCAGGCGGCATTGCCGATGATATGTTGAGTACTACGATCATGGCTGCAAAATGTCCGAAACTGATCGCACCTGCAATGAACACGAATATGTTAGAGAATCCGATCGTTCAGGATAACATCAGGAAATTACAGTCCTACGGCTATGAGATCATAGAGTCGGCAAGCGGATACCTTGCCTGTGGAGATACAGGCAAGGGGAAGCTTCCGAATGAACAGTTGTTAGTTGATTATATATTAAAGTATATTGCAGCAGAGAAGGATATGCAGGGAATAAAAGTACTTGTTACTGCAGGTCCTACGATGGAAGCAATCGACCCGGTTCGCTTTATTTCCAATCATTCAACTGGTAAAATGGGATATGCGATCGCCAGACAGGCGATGCTTCGTGGGGCGGATGTGACACTTGTAACAGGAAAGGTAGCGATCACACCGCCAGAATTCGTAACAGTAGTGCCGGTTACCTCTGCACAGGATATGTATGAAGCAGTAACGGCTGCCAGTGCAGATCAGGATATCATTATCAAGGCTGCCGCCGTTGCAGATTACAAACCGGCAGAAGTATCAGATAACAAGATCAAGAAATCGGATGCTGATATGAGCATTCCACTTACAAGAACAAAAGATATTCTTGCATTCCTTGGAATGCAGAGAGAAGAGGCAAGAAAGACAGATGGGGACAGCAGACTTGCCAGACAGATTATATGCGGATTTTCGATGGAGACACAGAATCTGCTGGAGAATTCCAGAAAGAAACTGGAAAAGAAGAAGATCGATATAGTCGCAGCAAATAACTTAAAGACAGCGGGGGCTGGATTTGGAACAGATACCAATGTGCTGACATTGATCACACAGGATGAAGATATTGAATTGCCACAGATGAGTAAAGAGGAGTGTGCAGACAGACTTCTTACCCAGTTAATAAAAATGAGGAAATAATATTAACCTGGAGGCTGGCGTTGAGCATAGAAAATAAGAAAAAGCTGCGGGTGTTATGCCTGGTGCTATTCATTTTATACAGTATATCCATTGTTTATTTCCTGATATTCAGCGATATGTTTGGAAGGGGACATGGATATGAAGAGATGCGGTACAATCTGACACCGTTTCTCGAGATTAAGCGTTTCGTAAAGTACAGAAGTTATATGACGACCACAAGCGTGATGTTGAATCTGGTTGGAAATGTTCTTGCTTTTGTACCATTTGGAATGTTGATCCGTTGGGTCAGAGGTAAAAAAACCGGATTTTTTACAGCGACTCTGGCGGCATTTGCGTTTTCGTTAAGTATTGAACTGGTACAGTTGATAACAAAACTTGGGGTGTTTGATGTTGATGATATTATCATGAATACCTTTGGCGGCATGCTTGGATATATCATATATTATATTCTGGCACGATTTGACAGAAAAAGGAGTAAAAAGATTGAAAAACAGTGATTTCAGGGTTTCTCCACCCGGAAGTTCAGGAGATACGATCATTTCATATATATTGGGAATTTTGGGCGGAATCTTTATAATACTTTCCGTGATCAAATCCATTATATCAAGAGGTACGGTAGAACGTATCTATGGGGTATTGATGATCAGTGCTTTTTTGATGGCATTTACCGGAATTGTATTCGGCGTGATCGGGTATCATGCAGAAGAAGGTGGGGTTACATCTAAGAAAATGGCGGTTTATCTGAATATCATAGTTTTTATTATATCAGGCATCTTTTTTATGAAGGGAATATAAGAGTGTGGATGAGAGACTGAAAAAACAACTGGATTTTATACTGGAGGTTGACAAGAGCAAATTTGTAGTCAGACAGACGTATCTGACAGATGGAATCAGAAAAGAAGATGATGCAGAACATTCCTGGCATATTGCACTTATGGCAATCTTACTGGCGGAATATTCAAATGAACCGGTTGACGTATTAAGAGTGGTTTCCATGCTGCTGGTTCATGATCTGATCGAGATAGATGCAGGTGATACATATGCATATGATAAAAATGCAAATGCAACAAAAAGAGAACGGGAATTAAAGGCTGCTGACCGGATATTTAATATCCTGCCGGAAGATCAGGCGAAGAAGCTTCGTGGACTCTGGGATGAATTTGAGGAGTATCAGACGCCGGAAGCCAAATTTGCACATGTAATGGATAATCTGGCGCCGGTTATGTTAAGTGATGCCGTTGGAGGAAAAAGCTGGAAAGAGCATGGCGTTTTCGAGAACCAGGTGTATGGTAGAAACAAGCGGACACCAGAGGGATCAGAGACGTTATATCAGGTGATTGATGAGGTGTTCCGGAAGAACATTCAACTTGGAAACATAAAGGGAGACAATAAATGACATATTATAAGGATATAACAGCAGAATATGAAGATATCGAAGATCGTTACGAACTGATGGTTGAGCGGATCCGTTCGATCACAAAAGAAGAAACAGTGGACATGCGGTATCGGGATTATTTTGTAAGAACCGGAGAATTTTTACTGCAGTTAGATAAAGTGATCGAAAAGGTAAAAAGTGGGATGCCCATTTCGGAGAGCTGTACAGCGGGCGAATTACAGCAGATAAATGCAGCACTTTATCAGGATGTTATGCCTGAAAATTACGAAACGAGTTATTGCAACTATGAATACACCAGACAGATGTTTGGTGAGAAAATAGCAGAGAACGAGATTGAAGACATAGACAAGCGGGAATATTTATTTGCTGACTATCTGACATTTCTTTGTTATGAATTCCATGGACTGATCGCGGCAGCATTTGAAGGAAGAGTTGTAGACCTTACTGTATGGTTTGAATTGTTTGTGGAGGTATATGGGATCTTTGAGGATTTTCCATCTGTTAAAGCAGTAAAAGATGCCATTTATTATTTTGAACATGATTATGCGGAGTTCTTCATGGATTATCGTGTGCGTGAGAAGATGGATCCGATTCTTTCCTTTGCGACAGATATTGTCATGAAATGTGAAGACGGAGATAACAGCTATTTATATGAATATGGAGAATACATCGGAAAGAATGAATTGGAAACGGAAGCGTTTCTTCGCAGGATGTCATCAGAAAAAGTGGCGTCGATTGCCCGGACTTATACAGAAGGATTTCGACAGGGCTTTGTAGCGGCCGGAATTGATATGTCAAAAAAGAAGCATGTAAATATCCGGTATTCGATTGGTATGGAGCGCATCGTAAAAGCTGCGATCCTCCAGTTCCGTGATATGGGATTGGAACCGTTATGTTTCCGTTATGATACGAACCGCATCAACCGGACCAGAATGAACCGGATCGGCTATGTAGGTACTCCGGTAAATAAGCAGATGGATTACGACCATCAGATGGACCAGGCGTTATTTCTTGATCGCAAGCTGATGGAACGGAAATTAGAGATAATGCGTGGCGCTTATGAGAAATACAGATATGAGGCGTCCGTATATGCAGGACCGGCGTGTATCGAGATATTTGGTGAGACACCGTTTGAACCGGTGAGCAAGCCGGGACAGCTTACGCTTAGCAAGAAGCAGCAGGAGCTTGGTGTGGAATATACCAATGAACTGTCACAGATTGTGAACGAATATATACCGGGAGATGAGTACAGCTTTACGATCATCGCATATCCAATGCCTGAGATCGGAGATGATTATGAAGATATATTTGAACAGATCATCCGGATCAACAATCTGGAAAGTAATGTATACCGTCCGATTCACCAGATGATCATCAATGAGTTGGATCAGGCAGAATGGGTACATGTGATCGGACAGAATGGTAATCAGACTGATATGAAGGTAATGCTGCATGTGTTAGAGCACCCGGAGATAGAGACAAATTTTGAGAACTGTCTGGCGGATGTGAATATTCCTCTTGGCGAGGTTTTTACATCGCCGAGGCTTACCGGAACGCATGGAGTTTTAAATGTGAGTGAGGTCTATCTGAATGATCTGAAATATGTTGATCTCAAGCTGACCTTTGAAGATGGAAAGATCAAAACTTACACCTGTAAGAACTTTGACAGAGAAGAAGATAATGTAAAATTTGTAAAGGATAATCTTTTGGGCGGACGGGATACACTGCCGATCGGAGAGTTTGCGATCGGAACGAATACGACCGCATATGTACTTGCAAATAAATATAACATGGTATATAAATTGCCGATACTGATCGTAGAGAAGATGGGACCGCATTTTGCAGTCGGTGATACCTGCTATAGCTGGAGCGAAGAAAATATCCTTCATAATCCGGACGGCAAGGAAATCGTTGCAAAGGATAATGAGTGCTCGATCCTTCGAAAGACGGATATCAGCAAGGCATATTTTAACTGCCATACCGATATTACGATACCATATGATGAGATCGGAGGCATTTATTCGGTTCATGCAGATGGAACGAGAGTTGCCATTATCGAAAATGGCAGATTTGTTCTTCCGGGAACCGAGATGTTAAATGAGCCGTTTAAAGAGGCGGAATAAAAAATAAACCATATAAATGAGAGTAGATTCATCATCCTGAACATGGGAGAGAAGCTGTCATTTATATGGTTTATTTTATTTCATAGCGTTTAGCTGTGCTTTTATAAAGAAGTTAGTATTCGTATCGTATTTTATTATTTTAAAACAGACATTCGCTTATATCGTTTATTTGAATACAGTGCGCTGTCTGCCTGGCTTAACAGATCCTCAATCTTGATATTCGGATCGCAGGAAAATTCCGATACACCGACACTCATTTCGATATAATATGGTTTGTCACAGGTTTCATTTAATTCATTGGACAATTCCTGAATCCTTGCCTGTACAGTCTTAGGAAAATCAAGATCATCAATGAAAGCAAAACATACAAACTCATCACCGCCGATTCGACCGACAATGTCACTCGCCCGGAAACTTGTCATCAGGATATTTGCAATATTCTTTAAAGCAAAATCTCCATCGTTGTGTCCGAATTTATCGTTTACGATCTTTAAGCTGTCCATGTCTGCAAACAGTAGCATTGCCTTACGTCCATGATTGGCAGGTTTATTGATCAGGTATTCCACTTTTTCCATTAATCCACGTCTGTTATTGACGCCGGTCAGTTCATCGGAGGTAGACAGGTGATTTAACAGCTCATTTTTTTCATGGATCTCACTTAAGGACATTACTAATTGTTCTTTTGTCTGGATCTGTTCTTTTAAAAGTGATAAATATTTAAAAGAAGCCCCAAGATGAAGAGAAGTTGTATAAATGTGTCCAAAGTGATCTACATCTGTATTGCATACAAACAGACCATGATGTTGTTCATTTGTAAAAATAGGAACAATAACAGCGGTAAATCTATCTTCAAAACCGGTATATTCATTGTCAAAGATATCGGTAGATGCAATACGACGTGTTTCACCTGATAAAACAGCTGTATGTTTTGGATTGTAAAAAGCTTGAAGATACAAAGTATCCGGCGTTTTCCAGCTTCCGTCCGGTTGAATGGCGACGGGTTCATCATACGCATATAAATAAGATGCTGCAAATCCAAGGTCTTTTAATTTAGCAAGCATAGATGAAAAGGTTTTTGCTGTATCGGTTCCATATGTAAGAGTATCTCTTGTAATATAGATTGAAGACCATGATCCCGTTTTGCTGTCATGTTCCTGTTGGTACAAAGAAGTTGACAAAAACTGTGCGATAGCACTTGTAATATGAGAATTTAGCCGATAGTATTCAGACCGTTTATCCGGATCGTTGATTAATGCTATGATGACACCGGAAAAACAACGGAATGAAAATGCAATATTGGTTACTGAAAAGAAACTTGTGACAGGAGATGACAATAATGTCATCAGTTTGTCTACGATCAGATTCTTTGGATATGGTTTAGCCTTTGGTAAAATGGCAATTTCTATTATATCCTTCCAGATGCTATTGATCTGATCAAGAACAATCGTACCAAAAAAGCTGTTTTTAATATTGCCTAAAATAGAATCGTCACAGTATTCCAGAATATCTGATACAGTAGAGAAACTGTCAATCGGCATATGTTCGGTATTTTCATGCAGACTGCACCCACATGATAATCGTTTTACAAAGTGGGAATCCAAGACAGAAGAACAGAATTCGCCTGCCTTAATATCCTGAATGATCTTGCCAACGGCACGATAGCCCAATGCAGGGGTGTTCGCGTTTACGGTTGTAAGGGGTGGAACCATAGTTACGGAACCGGGAGAGTTGTCAAAACCGATTACACTGATATCAGCTCCGATTCGGATGTTACGGCTTTTCAATTCCTGATAGCCACCGATAGCCATCTGATCGTTAGAGAAAATAATAGCATCCGCATCTGGGTTATCATCAAGCAGTTTACCGACAATCTCACGACTGTATTCAGAATAATCACCGTATACGATCATATCTTCAGTGACCGGAATGTTGTGAGCTTTCATTGTAGTTCGGTATACATTCAAACGTTCCAGAGCATCTTCATTTGTCTTTCTTCCGGCAACAAAACAGATATGCTTTCGGTTGTGATGAATAATCAGATGTTCGATGGCATCTCGAAGACCGGCAGTACTGTCGGTCTGTAAACAAGGATAACCTGAAACCTTAGATTCCAGAGTAAGGATTGGAATATCTTTAAAAGTATCCAAAAATGCTTCAATACTTTTTTGTGATATAAAAGATGCGATCGTACCAACGGACACGATCAGGGCATCCAGATTTTCTTTTTTAGCATAATAAAAAACAGAGTTGTACTGATAATCATAAATTTCGTTTTCAGGATCGTTAAATGAAGCATTTAAAAACATGCCCGGAAAGACGATAAGATTCACGTCCAGCTCTTTCGCTGCGTATTCAGCTCCTTTACATATTTCATTTGCATATTCATTGTCGAGATGACATATGAATAATCCGATGTTTAATCTATTATTTGTCATACAACTACCTCTTGTTAACGAAAAAAACAGTTACTCTGCATATAACATTATACTACCATAAATGGGAATCATTATCAAATTATATTTGATATTTATATAGTATTTTTCAAAAAAAGAAAACACGCCTTGCTGATAAACAAAATTGTGCCGAACAGAGCCCTGTTTTGGACTGCTATATTTGTGAGAATGGCTTCTTTACAAACAGAAATTAATCCCGTATAATTTATAAGAATCAATTGGCATGAAAATGCACTTTATAATGGATAAAACAGGAGGATTTTACAATGGATTACAAGAATGCCGGCGTTGATATTGAGGCAGGATATAAGTCAGTAGAACTTATGAAGAAGCACATCAAGACAACCATGAGACCAGAGGTATTAGGTGGTATCGGAGGTTTTGCTGGTGCGTTCAGTCTTGCAAAGATCAAAGAGATGAAAGAGCCTGTATTACTGTCTGGAACAGATGGATGCGGTACAAAAGTACAGCTTGCATATATCATGGATAAGCACGATACGATCGGAATCGATGCTGTGGCTATGTGTGTGAATGATATTGCATGTTCTGGTGGAGAACCTCTTTTCTTCCTGGATTATATAGCATGTGGTAAGAATTATCCGGAAAAGATCGCTACGATCGTAAGTGGTGTTGCAGAAGGCTGTAACCAGTCCGGCGCAGCTTTAGTTGGCGGCGAGACAGCTGAGCATCCGGGGCTTATGCCGGAGAATGAGTATGACCTTGCAGGATTTGCTGTTGGTGTCGTAGAGAAGGATGAACTTATCACAGGAGAGAATATCAAAGCCGGAGATACATTGATCGGTATCGCTTCAAGCGGTGTACACAGCAATGGTTTCTCACTGGTTCGTAAAGTATTTGAGATGACAAAGGAATCTCTGGATACATATTATGATGAACTTGGAACAACACTTGGCGAAGCACTTCTTGCTCCGACAAGAATTTATGTAAAAGCATTAAAGGCAGTAAAGGATGCCGGTGTAATGATTAAGGGTTGCAGCCACATCACAGGCGGTGGCTTCTATGAGAACATTCCAAGAATGCTTCCGGACGGAGCTCGTGCGCAGGTGAAGAAGGACTCATATGAAGTGCCTGCTATATTCAAGCTCCTTGCAAAGAAGGGCGATATAGATGAGCATATGATGTACAATACGTATAACATGGGAGTTGGTATGTGCCTTGCAATAGATCCTACAGATGCAGATAAGACAATAGCAGCTATAGAGAGTGCCGGAGACAAGGCATTTGTTCTCGGTACAGTAGTAGCCGGTGAAAAGGGAGTAGATTTATGCTAAGAATAGCAGTTCTGGTTTCCGGTGGCGGTACGAACTTACAGGCGATCATTGATGCAATCGCAGCAGGAAAGATCACAGACACCGAGATCGCAGCAGTTATCAGTAATAATAGAAATGCCTATGCACTGGAACGTGCAAAACAGGCAGGTATAAAAGATATCGTAGTATCACCAAAGGATTTTGAAACAAGAGATGTATTTAATGAGAACCTGTTGAAGATTTTACAGGAAGTGAATCCGGATCTGATCGTACTTGCGGGATACCTTGTAGTTATTCCGGAGATTGTGATTGATGCATTTGAGAACCGGATTATCAATATCCATCCTTCTCTGATTCCTGCTTTTTGTGGTACAGGCTATTATGGACTCAAGGTTCATGAGGCAGCGTTAAAAAGAGGTGTAAAAGTAGTAGGTGCTACAGTACATTTTGTAGATAAAGGAACCGATACCGGTCCGATCATTATGCAGAAAGCGGTTGCGGTACAAAACGGAGATACTCCGAAGGTGCTTCAGCAGAGAGTCATGGAGCAGGCAGAGTGGAATATTCTACCTGCTGCTATTGATAAGATTGCACATGGAAAGGTTCGGATCGAAGACGGCATAACAGTTGTAGAAGACTGACAGGAGGAAAACAAATGAAGATTTTAGTTGTAGGTGGCGGCGGAAGAGAGCATGCTATTATTACAAGTATTGCAAAGAGCAGTAAAGTAACAAAAATCTATTGTGCACCGGGAAATGCAGGTATTGCAGAATTGGCAGAATGTGTGGATATCGGTGTTATGGAATTTGATAAACTGGTTGATTTCGCAAAGAAGGAAGCAGTTGATCTTGCAGTTGTAGCTCCGGATGACCCGTTGGTTGCCGGCGCAGTTGATGCATTTGAAGCAGCGGGCATCCGTGCATTCGGTCCTCGAGCAAATGCAGCGATCATCGAAGGTTCAAAGGCATTTTCCAAGGATCTTATGAAAAAATACAATATACCTACAGCCGCATATGAGAATTTTACAGATGCAGAATCAGCACTTGCATATCTTGAAACGGCAAGCTTCCCGATCGTATTAAAGGCAGATGGACTGGCACTTGGTAAAGGTGTTCTGATCTGTAAGGATCTGGAAGAAGCAAAAGCCGGTGTAAAAGAGATCATGCTGGATAAGCATTTTGGAAATGCGGGAAATACTATGGTTATCGAGGAATTCATGACAGGACGTGAGGTGTCTGTTCTTGCATTCTGTGATGGTACAACGATCAAACCTATGACCTCCGCACAGGATCATAAGCGTGCACAGGACGGTGATCAAGGATTGAATACCGGTGGAATGGGAACATTTTCACCAAGCCCATTCTATACAGATGAGATTGCAGATTACTGCATGGAGAATATATACAAGCCTACAATGGCAGCCATGAAGGCAGAGAAAAGAGAATTCAAAGGCGTGTTATTCTGCGGACTTATGATCACGCCACAGGGCGTAAAGGTACTGGAATATAATGCAAGATTTGGAGATCCGGAGGCGCAGGTTGTTCTTCCTAGAATGAAGAATGATATCATTGATGTATTTGAGGCTTGTATTGACGGAACACTGGATCAGGTAGAACTTGAATTTGAAGACAACGCTGCTGTATGTGTAGTACTTGCATCTGACGGTTATCCGGTTTCCTATAAGAAAGGCTATCCGATCTCAGGCCTTGAGACGTTCAAAGACAAGGAAGGATACTATGTATTCCATGCCGGAACCAAGTTTGAAAACGGCAAGGTTGTAACAAATGGCGGTCGTGTACTTGGAGTAACAGCTACAGGAAAGGATCTTCATGAAGCCCGTGCAAATGCATACAAGGCAACCGGGTGGATCACATTTGAGAATAAATATATGCGCCATGATATCGGTAAAGCGATTGATGAGTGTTAATTATTATTGAAAGATATACGAAAGAAAAAGTCTCTGGGGAACATACTAATATATGGGAGCCGGGGACTTTTGTATCATAACAGAAGATAGTAGGCAGAAAATGTCATATACTATGAAAAAAGAGGTGACATAATTTGAAACTTCCAAACAGTGAAAAATTACAGGAAATATTAAAAGAAGCCAAACGGATATCCAAGAAGCTGGGGCAGAACTATATAGGAAGTGAACATCTGTTGATGGCACTTACCTTTGTCAGTGATACGGCACCGTTTGTTGTTTTACAGGAAAATGGAGTAACGATACAGTCGATCATTAATATCTTAAGCCAGATACCATTAGCCGGAGGAACCTTTGGCGCAGAGAAAAGCAAATATACAAAATCCGCAGAGTCGATCCTGGAGCTTGCGGGAAATGAAGCAAAACGTCTGGAAAGTACAGAGGTAGGAAGCGAGCATCTTCTGATTGCCATTTTGAAGCATCTGGATTGTACGGCGGTAAAAATCATACTGTCATTAAAGGCAAATATACAGAAAATATATGTAGACATCATGTCTGCATGTGGAGTGGATGGCAGTACGGCAAAAAAAGAATTTGTAAGTCTGAAAAAGGGAAAGAATAAATCCAAGGCATCGGCAACACCGACGTTGGATCAGTTCTCCAGAGATATGACGATGGATGCCCGTATGGGAAATCTAGATCCGGTTATAGGCAGAGAGAAAGAGATAGAGCGTGTGCTTCAGATTTTAAGCAGACGTATGAAGAACAACCCATGTATGGTTGGAGAACCGGGTGTAGGTAAGACTGCGGTAGCAGAGGGGATTGCTTACCTGATCGCTGCAGGAGATGTGCCGGATACAGTACGGGATAAGCGACTGTTGTCGCTAGATTTATCCAGTATGGTAGCGGGTTCCAAGTACCGTGGAGAATTTGAGGAACGGATCAAGAAGGTGATCGCAGAGGTAAAAAATGCCGGAAACGTCATTCTGTTTGTGGATGAGCTTCATACGATCATCGGAGCCGGTGGAGCAGAGGGAGCAATCGATGCATCTAATATCTTAAAACCATCCTTATCGCGCGGAGAGATCCAGATGATCGGAGCGACGACACGTGCAGAATACAGAAAATATATAGAAAAGGATGCAGCGTTGGAGCGAAGATTTCAGCCGGTCTATGTGGAAGAGCCGACCAATGAAGAAACAGTAGAGATCTTAAAGGGACTTCGCTCTGCATACGAGGAACATCATCATGTAGAGATCAGTGATCAGGCACTGGAAGCAGCGGTATCATTATCGGTTCGATATATCAGTGACCGTTTCCTGCCGGATAAAGCCATTGATCTGATGGATGAAGCATGTTCCAGAAAACGTCTGGGATTTGGAAAGAAAGCAAAGAAGACTCTGCCATTGGAGCTTGAGATACAGGCGTTTTCCGATGATATTGAGAACCTTTTAGAGGCTGGAGATATCGATGAAGCGGCAGAACTGTTAAAGAAACAGAGAAAACTGGAAACAAAGCTCGATAAAATGAAGCAGAATAAAAATGCGAAAAGTGTTGTAGTAGATGCAGAGGATATTGCGGATGTTGTATCTGTATGGACGAAGATTCCGGTAAATAAACTGACCGAACAGGAATCCAAACGTCTGGAACGTCTGGAAGAGGAGCTGCATAAGAGAGTTGTCGGTCAGAATGAAGCAGTTGATGCGGTAGCAAAGGCGATTAAGAGAAGTCGTGTAGGCTTAAAAGATCCAAAACGTCCGGTTGGTTCGTTCTTATTCCTTGGGCCTACCGGCGTAGGTAAGACTGAATTGTCGAAGGCTCTTGCAGAAGCGGTATTCGGCAGCGAGGACGCGCTGATCCGTGTCGATATGTCGGAGTATATGGAGAAACACAGTGTGTCGAAGCTGATCGGGTCACCTCCGGGCTATGTTGGCTTTGAGGAAGGTGGACAGCTTAGTGAGAAGGTTCGTTCCAATCCGTACTCTGTTATATTGTTTGATGAGATAGAAAAGGCACACAGTGATGTGTTTAATATATTATTGCAGGTACTGGATGATGGACATATTACAGATTCTCAGGGCAGAAAAGTAGATTTTAAGAACACGATCATTATCATGACATCGAATACTGGCGCACAGAGGATTATTGATCCGAAGAAGCTTGGATTTGTTACTGCGTCAAATGCAGATACAGAGCACGAAGATATGAAGAAGAATGTTATGGATGAGGTAAAACAGAACTTCAAGCCGGAGTTCTTGAACCGTATTGACGACATTATCGTATTCCGAGCACTGACAGAGGATGATGTAAGAAATATTTCAAATCTTCTATTAAAAGAATTAAAGCAGCGTGTTGCATCGCAGATGGAGATTCAGTTGAAGTTTGGAGATGCAGTTAAGAAACTGATCTTTGAGAAAGGCTACGATAAGAAATACGGAGCAAGACCGTTGAAACGTGCGATTCAGACGAATATAGAAGATGTGCTTGCAGAAGCAGTCTTAAAAGGTGAGATTAAACGGGGAGATACCGTTCAGGTGACTGTGCGCAACGATAAGGTGAAGTTTGCAGTAAAAAATGAACCTGAAAAGTAGTTGCTTCCAATTCTATAAAATAATTGTGAACTGATTATATTTGGTGTGGCAAAAGCCGGAGCATTATTGTATAATCAGATTATAAAAGTGCCGGGTAAGGCATGAGTATAATGTACAGGAGGATAAAAATGTCAGTAATCAACGATTTAATTAACATAGAGTCCGATTCACTGGATTTCGGAAATTATGAATTAGCAACAAAGACAAAGAAAGATGGTATTGAATATAAAGGTGATATCTATAAGATCAAGACTTTCAATGAGATCACCAAGCTTGAGAAGAATGGTATGTTTGTATATGAATCAGTACCGGGTACAGCAGTACATGGCTTCCGTTCATCAGAAGAAGATGTATCATTTATAGTAGAAGGAACAGAGACCTCATCTATTACACTGGAGCTGGAACCGGAAACAGATTACAAGATTCATATTGATGATATATATGTAGGAAAGAATAAAACAAATCTCGGTGGCAAGTTAAGCATCAGTGTAGATCTTGAACCGGGCAGAGAAGTAAAGGTAGACGTCAGAAAAGCATTTGACTAGGAGTTTATATGGCAAAAGAAAAACAGATCTTTTTTTGCCGGGAATGTGGATTTGAGTCAGCAAAATGGATGGGACAGTGTCCGGGATGCAGATCCTGGAATACGTTCTGTGAAGAAAAAGTAACGGTAGGCGCCAGAAAACAGTCCGGAGGACGGACTGCTGTGGTGCCTACAAGTATTTTAGAAGTAAAAACGGCTGATGAGACAAGATTTTCCACAGGACTGGAAGAATTGAACAGAGTACTTGGAGGAGGAATCGTAAACGGTTCTCTTGTTTTGGTAGGGGGAGATCCCGGTATCGGTAAGTCGACAATCCTGCTTCAGATGTGCAGAAATCTATCAGCGGACGGTCATAAGATCCTCTATGTTTCAGGCGAGGAATCTTTGTCACAGATCAAGATGCGCGCGGAACGAATTGGTACATTTCAGAAGAATATGCTGCTTTTGTGCGTAAATATCTGGAAGATGTAGAAGAATATGTTAAGAAGGACAGACCGAAGGTTATTGTTATCGACTCGATCCAGACAATAGTAGTAGAAGATATTGCTTCGGCACCGGGAAGTGTATCTCAGGTAAAAGAAGTAACAGCACGTTTGATGCAGATGGCAAAACAGATGGATATAGCGATCTTTATCGTTGGACATGTTACGAAGGAAGGAACGGTAGCAGGCCCGAGAAATCTGGAACATATGGTAGATACGGTGTTGTATTTTGAAGGCGATCGTAATGCAGGCTTCCGTATTCTTCGTGCGGTAAAGAACCGATTTGGATCAACGAATGAGATCGGTGTATTTGAAATGCTTGAAACCGGCTTATCAGAGGTGAATAATCCATCGAGGTTATGCTGGCAGGCAGACCGCTTCAGACATCCGGTTCGGTTGTGGTATGTTCTTTAGAAGGAACCAGACCGATCCTGTTGGAGATCCAGGCACTGGTCTGCCAGACCAGCTTTAATCTACCGAGACGTACAACAGTTGGTTTGGACTATAATCGTGTGAACCTTCTTCTTGCGGTACTTGAAAAGAGAGCGGGGATGGTGTTATCAGGAAGTGATGCATATGTCAATATAGCCGGTGGTATGCGGCTTGATGATCCGGCAGCAGATCTTGGAATTGTATTTGCACTTGTTTCCAGTTTTCGTAATCGTCCATTGGATGAGAGTATGGTCGTATTCGGTGAAGTAGGACTTTCAGGAGAAGTTCGTGGCGTATCCGCAGCAGAGCAGCGTGTAAGAGAAGCTGTGAAAATGGGTTTCCGGACATGTATTATGCCAAAGACAAATGCAGAGCATCTTAAGAGTATAGAGGGCATAAAAGTAGTAGGAGTATCGAATATCAGTCAGGCGTTAGAGTATATATAAGATTGTATTTATTTTAATACAATTTTTGTCAAAAAAAGTGTTGACATCTGACGTCTGATTTAGTATTATATCAACTGTTCGCGGTACGAAACACCGAACGAACAAAGATCACAACTTACATATTTCATGATGATTCTCATCTGGAAAGCATGCAGAACATCAAAAAAGAAAGTAAAAAAGTTGTTGACAAAGAACACTGAATGTGATAACATATAGAAGTTGTCGCTGATGAGTTCGACAACAAAGAACCTTGAAAAATTAACAACATGACAACCCTGAAATTCCAAATAAAGAATTTCAAAAAGAACGTAACAGACGCAAGTCTGATACAAA